>NZ_JBOCEF010000011.1:7091-102450 GCF_050586345.1 Rhodovulum sp. DZ06 | reverse complement strand
TTTTGGGGGGTGGGGGGGGGGGGGGGCCTGGTGTCTTTTTCGGGGGGGATCGCCCCCTCGGGGGGGGGGGGGGGGGGGGGCGGCCACCCCCCCCCCCCCCCCCCCCCCCCTGCCGGGGCCTGTTCGCCCGAGGCGCGGCGGCTCAGCGCCGGATGCCGATCTTCGCGCCCACCCGCAGCGGCAGGGGCATGTCCGCCTGCGCCTCGGCCAGCGCCTTGATGCGGGCGAAGGCCCAGTCGGGATAGGGGGTCGAGCGGCGCTTCTCGAGGTCCACGTTCATCACCAGCGCCTCGGCCGAGGCCGCGATGCGCCCGTCCGAGACCCGGATCAGGTCGCACCAGGTGTGCAGGCGCTTGGCGTCGAAATCGAGGATGCGGAAGCCGACGCAGAACTCGTCGCCGCGCAGCAGCTCCCCGAGATAGTGGATCTGCTGCTGGATCACGTAGGGCCCCATGCGCAGGTTGCGCGCATACTCGGCCCCGATCAGCAGCACGTCGTCATAGATCTGGTCCGCGGCCTTGTCGAAGGCCATGGTGTAATAGGACACGTTCATGTGCCCGTTGTAGTCGATCCAGCCCGAGGGCACCGTGATCGCGCTGGTGCGCAGGGGCTTGGCCTCGAACTCCGGGATCATCGCCGCCTCGGGCTTCGGGTCGCCCGCGGCGATCAGGCGGGCGAGGGGCGCCGCCTCGGCCATGTTGTCGAGGGCGGTGAGGGCGGAGAGGTCCTCGACATCGGCGCCTGCGCCGGAAGAAGCGGCTGCGGTCATCGCGGTCATGGGTTTGTCCTCCATCAAGAGTTTCTCCTGCCTTTGATGATAAACGTCGGCGGCCTTTCGGCGCGGGGGCATGGGGTCAGGGAAACCCCGCCTTCGGCGGGAATGCAAATGCTTTCCGGGGGGCGGACGCCGCGGATGGACCCCGGCCCATCCTTTTGCGCGCTTCGGGCGCGCGACTCGCACGCCCGCCCTTTCAGCCGCGCGGCCGCGGGGTTAATCTCCGCCGCCAAAAGCGGCGCCCCGTCCGCGCGCGCCCCCGCGCGCGCCGCCGGCGAAGGACGCCCCGAGACGTTCCCGGAGGAAAGAGACGCCCCCATGACCATCGACGCCGCCCTGACCCGCCTGGCCGACCGCTTCGGCGACAAGTTCACCACCTCGGACGCGATCCGCGAGCATCACGGCCAGAACGAGAGCTATTACCCCGACACCCCTCCCGACGGCGTGCTGTTCCCGGAATCGACGCAGGACGTCTCGGACGCCGTGAAGATCTGCGCCGAGGAAGGCTGCCCGGTGGTGCCCTGGGGCGTGGGCACCTCGCTCGAAGGCCACGCGCTGGCCTTCCAGGGCGGCATCTCCATGGACATGTCGAAGATGGACAAGGTGCTGGAGATCCACGCCGAGGATCTCGACGCCGTGGTCCAGCCCGGCGTGACGCGCGAGGCGCTGAATACCGAGCTGCGGGCCACCGGCCTGTTCTTCCCGGTCGACCCGGGCGCCAACGCCACGCTCGGCGGCATGGCGGCCACGCGGGCCTCGGGCACCAACGCCGTGCGCTACGGCACGATGCGCGAGAACGTGCTGGCGCTGGAGGCCGTGCTCGCCGACGGGCGGATCATCCGGGCGGGGAGCCGCGCGCGCAAATCCTCCTCGGGCTACGACCTGAAGAACCTCATCGTCGGCTCCGAGGGCACGCTGGCGATCATCACCGAGCTGACCGTGCGCCTGCAGGGGACCCCCGAAAGCATCACCAGCGCCGTCTGCCCGTTC
This sequence comes from Rhodovulum sp. DZ06, assembly GCF_050586345.1. NCBI lineage: Bacteria > Pseudomonadati > Pseudomonadota > Alphaproteobacteria > Rhodobacterales > Paracoccaceae > Rhodovulum > Rhodovulum sp. DZ06. The sequence continues at coordinate 100,685 of NZ_JBOCEF010000011.1, read as the reverse complement.
GAGAGCGTGGAGGGCGCGGTCTCGGCGGTGATCGAGACGATCCAGATGGGCATCCCCGTCGCGCGGATCGAGTTCCTGGACCCCGGCGCCATCGACAGCTTCAACAAGTATGCCGGGTTCGACATGCCGGTGAAGCCGCACCTGTTCCTTGAATTCCACGGCACCGAGGCGGGGACGGCCGAGCAGGCCGAGCTCTTCGGCGCCATCGCCGCCGAGCACGGCGCGGGCGAATTCCAGTGGGCCACCACGCTCGAGGAGCGCAACCGCCTCTGGGCCGCGCGGCACAACGGCTATTTCGCGATGAAGTCGATGCAGCCGGGGGCCAAGGTGGTGACGACCGACGTGTGCGTGCCGATCAGCCGCCTCGCCGAGGCGCTGCTGACCACGATGAAGGACATGGAGACGAGCCCGCTGCTCGCCTCCATCGTCGGCCACGTGGGCGACGGCAACTTCCATGTCGCCATCCTGACGGACCCCGAGAAGCCCGGGGACCTGAAGGAGGCCAAGCGCATGGCCCATGACATGAACAAGCTGGCGCTGGAGCTCGGCGGCACCGTCACCGGCGAGCACGGGATCGGGCGCGGCAAGATGGAGTACATGGAGGCCGAGCATGGCGAGGCCGTGCAGGTCATGGCCACGCTGAAAAAGGCCATGGACCCGCTCAACATCCTCAACCCCGGGAAGATCGTCGCGGTGAACTGACGGGCGGTCCGGTTCGGGCCTGCGGAAGGGCGGCGCCTCGGCGTCGCCCTATTGCGTGACTGCGCCCCGCCCCGGGCTGCGGGGGCTGCCGCCCCCGGTCCCCCGCTCGAGGGGGCTTCGCCCCCTCGAACGCCTCCACCACGGCAGGCGGTGGGAGGGAGGCGCGCCGCCGGCGCACCGGCCCACGCCCCTCGCCGCCGGCAGGGCGCAACGCAAGGGCCCGCGGCGCGAAAGCGCCGCGGGCCCCCCTTCGGCCGCGAGGCCGACATCACGCGGCTCCGGCCAGGGGCCGAAACCGGCGCGCGCGACGGCTCAGACCGACGCGGCCAGCTTGGCGACGATCGCGTCGCCCATCTCGGCGGTCGAGACGGGCTGCACGCCCTCCTCGCCCAACAGGTCGGCGGTGCGCAGGCCGTCGGCCAGCACGTCCTCCACGGCCTTCTCCAGCCGGTCCGCCTCGGCGCCCATGTCGAAGGAATAGCGCAGCGCCATCGCGAAGCTCAGGATGCAGGCGATGGGGTTGGCCTTGCCCTGCCCGGCGATGTCGGGGGCCGAGCCGTGCACCGGCTCATAGAGCGCCTTCGGGCGGCCATTGGCCATCGGCGCGCCGAGCGAGGCGGAGGGCAGCATCCCGAGCGAGCCGGTCAGCATCGCCGCCGCGTCCGACAGAAGGTCCCCGAACAGGTTGTCGGTCACGATCACGTCGAACTGCTTGGGCCAGCGGCAGAGCTGCATGGCGCCCGCGTCGGCGTACATGTGGCTCAGCTCGACATCCGGGTACTCGGCCGCGTGCACCTCGGTGACGACGTCGCGCCACAGGATGCCGGACTCCATCACGTTGGCCTTCTCCATCGAGCAGACCTTGTTGCCGCGGCGCCTGGCCAGCTCGAAGGCCGAGCGCGCCACGCGGGCGATCTCGGACTCGGTGTAGCGCTGGGTGTTCACGCCCACGCGCTCATTGCCTTCCTTGTGGATGCCGCGCGGCTCGCCGAAATAGATCCCCGAGGTCAGCTCGCGCACGATCATGATGTCGAGCCCGGCGACCACGTCCTTCTTCAGGGACGAGAAATCGGCCAGCGCGTCGAAGCACTGGGCCGGGCGCAGGTTGGCGTAGAGGTCCATCTCCTTGCGCAGGCGCAGCAGGCCGCGCTCGGGCTTCACCGAGAAATCGAGGACGTCGTACTTGGGCCCGCCGACGGCGCCGAGCAGCACGGCGTCCACTTCCTGGGCCTTGGCCATGGTCTCGTCCGCCAGGGGGGTCCCGTGGACGTCATAGGCCGCGCCGCCCACCAGGTCCTCGGAGACGTCGAAGGCGACGCCGCGGGCCGAGCCGTACCAGTCGATGATCTTGCGGACCTCGGCCATCACTTCGGGGCCGATGCCGTCGCCGGGCAGGATCAGGATGGAGGGATTGGACATGGCTGGGCTCCTCGCGGAAGGGCGGATATGGGTCGGCGATGCGGTACCGGGCGCAGGCCGCTTGGTCAAGCGCCGCCGGGGCCGCGCCGGGCGCCGGGGCGGGGCGCGGCGAGGCGCGGGCGGGGCGCGGCCCGGGTTCGGGCGCGGACCGGGACAGGGATCGGGACGGGCCCGCGGGCGGCCGCGGCGCCGGGCGATTCGCGGCGGCCCGCGGCGCCGCGCCCCCCGCCCGGCGCGGGACGTCCGCCCCCGGCGCCGGGCGCGCATCATTCGCGACACGGGCGCCGCGAACGCCCCTTTTACACAACCCTTGCGCGCAGAACGGGGCGCTGTTTTTCACATTTTCAATTATTCATCTCAGCACGCGAAAAAGACGTTGGATGTTTCTCGCACCTGCATCAATGTTTCCCTCCGGTCCGCGCCGCATGGCGGTCGACCGGACCGGCGCGTCGCGGCAGGGGGCGGCGCCCGAAAGATTACCCGCCGGGCCCTCCCGACCCGGCGCAGCAAGGGGATTGCTGATGAACCGTTTCACCACCCTCGCGGCCGCCGCCGCGGCCGTGATCGCCGGGGCCTCGGCCGCGCAGGCCGCGCAGACCGCGTTCTCGCTGCAGGTCAGCGGGTCGTCCGCGGTCGGCGCCAACTTCAACGTGCCGCGCCTGACCGTGACCAACCTGTCGGACAACGGCGCGCTGCTGAACGCGTTCTCGCTGACCATCGGCGACACCGCCTTCAACTTCGACTATGCGCAGAGCCTGACCGCCCCGGCGGGCGGCGCCTCGACCATCGTCACCGGCGACCTGGCCAACGGCGGCGCGCGCACGGACCTTCTGTCCTTCACCTTCACCAGCTTCGACGGCGGCGACTTCGTCACCTGGCTGTCGGACATCGACAGCGATGCGGGCAACTCCACCGAGGACTTCCGCACGGTGATGTTCAACAACGGCGGCGCCGGAATCCCGAACGCCCAGGCCACCGCGACCTTCAGCAACGGCATCACGCTGCAGGGCTCGTTCGGCTCGGGTCTCGGGACCCAGACCACCTACACCCTGACCCAGATCCAGACCGAGGACACCGAGCTGTCCGACGTGCCGGTCCCCGCCGCGCTGCCGCTGATGGCCGTGGCGCTCGGCGCGATGGGCGTCGCGGCCTCCCGCCGCAAGCGCTGAGCCGGACCGCTTCGGACGACGACAAAAGGGGGCGCCCGCAGCGATGCGGGCGCCCCTTTCGCGTGCCCTCAGCCCCGGCGCCCTCAGCCGCGAACCGCCGCCGTCAGCCCCTCGGCCAGCGCGTCCCAGACCCGGCGCGCGGCGGGGGCCCGGCGCAGCGCCCCGGGCATCGCGAGCCAGACCGGCATCGGCGGGATCTGCACCGCCGCCAGCACCCGCACCATCCCGGGCGTGCGCGCCGCCACCGCCACCTGCATCGGCGTGATCCCCGCCCCCGCCATCGCCGCCGCCCAGGCCGCGGGCTGGTCGTCGGTGCGCAGCCGGAACGCGCCGCGCGGCGGGTCCATCCCCATCTGCCGGAAGCCGCGCCGCATCAGGTCCGAGCGGTCATAGCCCACCAGCCGGTGGCGCATCAGCTCCTCGGGCGTCCGCGGGGTTCCATGGCGGGCGAGGTAGCTCTCGTGCGCGAACAGCCCCAACTCGAACGCCCCGATGCGCCGCGCCACCAGTTCGGGCTGCTCGGGGCGGACCATGCGCACGGCGATGTCCGCCTCGCGCCGCGCCAGGTCGTCGAGCGCGTCGGACCCGGCGATCTCGATCTCCAGTCCCGGCTCGGCCTCCAGCAGCGGCGCCAGGATCCCCGGCAGGTGGTGCTGCGCGACGATGCGGCTCGCGGCCACGCGCACCACGCCGGTCAGCCGCGCGCCCCCGGCATGGGCGGCGAGGGCGATGCGCGCCGCCGCCTCGTCCATCGCCTCGGCATGGGCGAGGATGTCCTCGCCGAAACCCGTCGGCTGCACCCCGCGCGCGCCGCGATGGAACAGCGTGGCCCCGAGGCGCGCTTCGAGCGCGGCGAGGCGGCGGGAGAGGGTCGGCTGGCTGATCCCGCCCGCCCGCGCCGCGGCCGAGAGCGAGCCGGCCCGGCGCACCAGCAGCAGCACCTGGATCTCGGCCCAGTCCAGCGGCTGATCCATTCCCTGGTGAATGGGTTCCATGCAAATCCTCCGCTACCACCCGCACCAGAGAATAGCCAGCTTTCCCCTGTCGCCGCCAGCCCGGCGGCGCCCGGCAGAGAGGAGACCGCCATGACCGCGCCCGTAGCCCCGGACACGCCCCCCGCCCCCGACACGACCCCCGCCCCCGTTCCCCCCCCGGCGACCGTCCTCGTCACCGGCGCCGCCGGGCGCTTCGGTCCGCACGCCGTGCGCGCCTTCCTCGCCGAGGGCTTCGCCGTGCGCGCCCTGCTGCGCGAGGGGCGCGCGGTCCCCGGGGGCCTCGAGGGCGCCGAGATCGCCCGCGGCGACGCCTCGGACCCCGGCGCGATGGCCGCGGCCGCCCGGGGCGCCGCGCTGATCGTGCAGGGCGCCCACCCGCCCTATGCGCGCTGGAAGACCGACCAGGCCCCGATGACCGAGGCCCTGCTGCGCGCCGCCCGCGCCGCGGGGGCCGCCATCCTGATCCCCGGCAATGTCTACGCCTACGGGCCGCACATGCCCGGGACGCTGACCGAGGCGGGCCCCTTCCGCGGCGCCTTCGGCAAGCCGCTGGTCCGCCGCCGGATGGAAGAGCGCCTGCGCGCCGCCGCGACCGGCGCCGATGGCGGCGACCCGGTGCAGGTGATCCAGCTGCGCGCGGGGGATTTCATCGACACCCGCCCCGGCGCCAACTGGTTCGAATCCGTGATCGCCCCGAAGGCCGGGCGCGGGCGGCTGGGCTGGCCGGGGCGGCGCGCCGACCTGCCCCATGCCTGGGCGTACCTGCCCGACTACGCCCGCGCCTGCGCCGCCCTCGCCCTGCGGCGGGCCGACCTGCCCGCCTGGACCGCGCTCGGCTTCGAAGGCTGGAGCATGAGCGGCGAGGAGATGCGCGCACGGATCGAGACCGCCTCCGGCATCCCCCAGCGCCTGCGCCCCTTCCCCTGGTGGGCGCTGCGCCTCGCCGCCCCCGTCTGGCCGCTGGCGCGGGAGTTGAGGGAGATGCGTTACCTGTGGGACCGCCCGCACCGGGTCGACGGCGCCGATTTCGCCGCCCTTGTCCCGGAGTTCCGCCCCACGCCGATGGAGGCGGGCCTGGCCGAGAGCCTCCGGGGCCTCGGCGCCCTGCCCGAGGCGGCGCCCGCCGCCCCGCGGGACGCCTCGCGGGACCCCGCGCCCACCGCCTCGCCCGCCGCCTCGCGGGACCCCGCGCCCACCGCCGCGCCCAACGCCGCGATCAGGGCCTGATATCCACCCAGACCAGCCGGTGATCCGAGCTTGGCGGGCGCCGCCCCCCGCCCCAGACCAGCCCCGCGCCGGGCGCATCCGGCGCGGGCCAGAACACCCCCGACCCGGCGATGGCGAGCCCGTCCGAGGGCAGCGCGTAATCCACCCGCAGGTTCCCCGGCCCGCCCGCGTCGCGCCAGTCGGCGGTGTCGCGCGCCGGGTCCCCGGCCTGGCGGGCGTTGGCGCCGCCCTGCTCCGACGCCGCGGCGCGCGCGCCGGGGCTGGTCGGGGCCGGGTCCTGCACCCGGGGATGGGCCAGCAGCCCGCCGATCCCCTCGTGCCGCCCGTCGCCATCCTCCGGGTCGGCGTTCAGGTCCCCCAGCACCACGAAGCGGGCGCCGGGCGCAAGGCCGCCGCGCCCGCCGCGGTCATCCTCGATCCAGTCCGCGCCGTCGATATACTCGGCCCAGAAGCGGATCTCGTCGTGGTTGCGCCGCCCGTTGCGGTCCTCCGGCCCGTCGAAGACCGGCGGCGTCGGGTGGCTGACCAGCAGGTGCAGCGCCCCGCCCCCCGGCAGCGCCGCGGCGATGTCGAGATGGGTCTTCGAGGACAGCCGCACCGCCCCCGCGTTCTCGCCATAGAAGTCCCGCGGGATCAGCGCGCCCGGCATCGCCTCCCATTCCAGGCGGGCGAAGCTGCGCGCCGTCTCCGTGGCCAGCGGCAGGCGCGAGAGGATGGCGAACCCGTACTGCCCCGGGAAGGCGCCCCAGCCCCAGGCGTCGCCGGGGCCCGCCGCCTCGCCGTCGCCGTCAAGGTCGAGGCCCGAGGGCGCGCCGGTGTTGACCTCGGGCGCGAAGACATGGGGATAGGCGATCCCGGGCGCGCCGCCGTCGCGCGCCAGCAGCGCCTGCAGGGCCGACAGGGCCAGCCCCTCGCGGTCGTGGTCAAGCTCCAGCACCGCGATCACGTCGGGGCGCACCAGGCGGATGATGTCGGCGACGGCGTGCACCTGGTCCTGGCGCCCCTCGGCCAGCGCCTTCCACGCAAGGCCCGGGCCGCGGCGCGACAGCGAGGCGTTGAAGACGGCGACCCGGATCGCTCCCGCCTCCGGCGGCGGCGGCGCGGCGGCCGCAAGCTCCTGCGCCGACGCCGCGGACGACGCCGCCCAGGGGGCGAGCGCCAGCGCGCAGAGCAGGCGCCGCAGGCGCCTCACCGCGCTCTCCGGATCAGCCAGGCGACCTTCAGGATCGCGGCCCCGCGCAGGAACAGGAACATCGGCGCGCAGGCCCAGACCGTGGCGGCCCAGACCATCGGCAGCGGGTCGATGAAGGCCAGCGGGTCGACCACCCCCGAGGCGCGCGAGGCGATGGCGAGGCTGGCATAGGGCGCGCCGATCCCGGCCAGCATCATCGCGAGGCCGAGCCGCATCAGCCGCCGCTCGACCTCGACGCCATAGGCCGTCTCCAGCGTCGGCAGGTTGACCCAGAGGTTGAAATTGGCCCGGTCCGTCGGCCAGGGCGTGACCCAGAACAGCACGCCGAAGAACAGCGCGCCGACCGTCGCGGTCACGAAGGCCAGCGCCGCCGCCGCGCGCAGCACGGCGTTGAGCGTCGGCGCGCGCGGATCGCCCACCATGTCCGCGACCATCGACACCGGCGACATGGCGAAGTCGAGCTGCTGCCCGAGGCTCAGCGACGTGGTGAGGATCTGGGCCGAAAAGTCGTCCCGCCCCTCCTGCGCCCGCATGAAGAAGATCATCAGGAACAGGACGGCGGTGAAGGTGGCGAAGCGGGCCCGGTTGTAGGGCGGCGCGAAGCGGAAATCGATCAGCCCGGGGTTGCGGGCGGCGTATTCGAAGAACACGCACACGCCCGCGATGGCCCCGATGACGGCCGACACCTCCCGCGCGCTCTGCGACACGGCGGGCACGAGGACCGCCGGGGCGAAGAGGACGAGGAGCACGATCAGCGCCCTGAGAACGCCGCCCGACACACGCGACATGGAACCCGCCCCTTTCCAGGCGGCGAAACGCTGGATCAGGCGGCCGGCGCGGTCCAGGGGCGCGACGCGCCGAGGCCCGCTTCGAACGCCGAGATCGCGTCCGCCTTCTCCATCGTCAGGCCGATGTCGTCCAGGCCCTCAAGCAGGCAGTGCTTGCGGAACGGGTCGACGTCGAACTTGATCTCGCCGCCATCCGGGCCCTTGATCACCTGGTTCTCGAGGTCGATCGTCACCACGGCGTTGGCGCCGCGGCCGGCGTCGTCCATCAGCTTGTCGACCTCTTCCTGCGGCAGAACGATCGGCAGGATGCCGTTCTTGAAGCAGTTGTTGAAGAAGATGTCGGCGAAGCTCGGGGCGATGACGCAGCGGATGCCGAAATCGGCGATCGCCCAGGGGGCGTGCTCGCGGCTCGACCCGCAGCCGAAATTGTCCCCGGCCACGAGGATCTTGGCCTCGCGGTAGGCGGGCTGGTTCAGGACGAAATCGGGGATCTCCTTCCCCTCGTCGTCATAGCGCATCTCGTCGAACAGGTTCACGCCGAGGCCGGAACGCTTGATCGTCTTGAGGAACTGCTTGGGGATGATCATGTCGGTGTCGACATTGATCAGCGGCAGCGGCGCGGCGACCCCCGTGAGGGTGCTGAATTTCTCCATGGTCGGACTCTCCTGGAAACTGTCAGCCACGGGTAAAGCACGGAAATCGGGCGCGAGGCAAGGCGCGCCGCGGGCGCAGGCGCGAAGCTGCGCGCCCGGTGAACGCGGGCCCCGGCGGAGGACCCGGCGGAGGCCCCGGGGCCGACGCGGACGAGCCCCGGGCCGGACCCGGCCGCGGGGCGCGCGCAAGGGGCGTCAGCGGGGCGCCCCCGCCCCGCCCGGGGGCGCGGCCCGGGGGCGGCCGGCGCCCCCGCTCGGCGGAGGCGCCCGGAACCGGCGCCAGGCGCGCGCTCTGCGCCCGGTCGGGGACCAGGCACGGGAACGGCGCCGCAAGGTCGAGCCCGATGGCGAGCGGCGCGCCCTCGGCGTCGCGCGGGGCGCCCATCGCCATCACCCCACCGGCCCCGCGCGCCAGCGGCGCGTCGCCCGGATGCAGCGCCAGAAGCCGCCCGTCCACCATCGCCGCGGCCGCGCGCAGCGCCCCCGCCGCCCGCGCCATGCCCCGCGCGGCGGGGTCCGAGGGCAGGCCGACCACGACCGCCGTCGCCCCGGCCCCGACCGCCCGCGCCGCCGTGTCCTCGATCCAGTCCGCCGCCGCCAGCACGTCCCCGTCAGAGGCCGCGACATAGAGCACCCCGCCCAGGATCATGGCGCGGTTCTCGGGGCGCCCCTCGGCGGCCTCGGTCCAGGCCAGGCCGCGGCGGCGGCCATGGGTCAGCGCCGGGGCGTCGTGGATCACGGCGCGGTGGGCGTCGAGGCCCCGGCCCGGCTCGCCCGTCGCCATGGCGCAGGCCATCCGGTCGCCCTTGCCCGCGGTGGCCAGCACCGGCGCGTCGAAACCCGAGAGATAGGACGCCCGGGCGCGCAGCGCCCCCGGCCCGCACTCGGCGCCCGGCCCGGCGAGGCCGAGCTGCAGCACCAGCCCCGGCGCCGCGGCGTTGACCTGGAGGACGGTGCGCCCGGCCTCGACCGCCGGTCCGGGAAGGGGGCCGAGCGCGATGAAGGCGCGCTCCTGCGCCGCGGCCGCGCCGACGCCGATCCCGGCGGCGGCGAGGGCGAGCGCGGGGATGAAGACCGCGCGGAGAGAGGGAAGCATTGAAATACGCATATGTTGAACCCAGCTGGCCGACATGCCGGTCTCGCCCGAATAGCGGGGCCTGAGTTCAACTTAAGCGTGCAATTTCGCGCCGCAGCATGATTTTTTACGCGCCTGCAACTTGCGCCGCCCGGCCGACCGGCGACCCGGGTCGGCCCAGCCCGGCGCGGGCGGACAGGATCTATGCATGTAAATCGGGGACTTGCCCGCGCGCCGCCAGCCGCGCGGGAGCCAAAAACATTCATTGCCGATGCAACAATATCGCAGCGCAGCATCCGCGCGGACCCCAGGCGGCGGCGCCGGGGACGCCCGGACCCCGACAGCTCGACCGAAACGCGGACCCGCCGGATTCACCTCAATTCAAAGTGGAAAAAAGGCGCGATTCGTTTCCACTCTGCGCAAGAACGCGAAAGGGCGGCGCGTCCGAAGACGCGCCGCCCCGAAAGTCAGCCGGATCGCGAAGGATCAGGCGAGGGACGGGTCGATGCCCTTGCACGCCTCGACCAGGCCTTTCACGGCGTCGATCGACTTGGTCATCATCGCCTGCTCGTCGGCGTTCAGCTCGATGTCGATGACCTTCTCGATGCCGCCGGCGCCGATCACGGTCGGAACGCCCACGTAGAAGCCGTCGAGGCCATAGGCGCCGTCAACGTAAGCCGCGCAGGGCAGCACGCGCTTCTGGTCCTTCAGGTAGGCTTCCGCCATCTGGATCGCCGAGGCGGCCGGGGCGTAGAAGGCCGAGCCGGTCTTCAGCAGGCCGACGATCTCGGCGCCGCCGTCACGGGTGCGCTGCACGATGGCGTCCAGCTTCTCCTGCGTGGTCCAGCCCATCTTCACCAGGTCGGGCAGGTTGATGCCGGCGACGGCGGAGTAGCGGGTCAGCGGCACCATGGTGTCGCCGTGGCCGCCGAGCACGAAGGCGGTCACGTCCTTGACCGAGACGTCGAATTCCTCGGCCAGGAAGTGACGGAAGCGGGCCGAGTCCAGCACGCCGGCCATGCCGCAGACCTTCTCGGCCGGCAGGCCCGAGAACTGCTGCAGCGCCCAGACCATGGCGTCGAGCGGGTTGGTGATGCAGATCACGAAGGCGTCCGGCGCGTTGGCCTTGATGCCCTCGCCCACCGCTTTCATGACCTTCAGGTTGATGCCCAGCAGGTCGTCGCGGGACATGCCCGGCTTGCGCGGCACGCCGGCGGTGACGATGCAGACATCGGCGCCCGCGATGTCGGCATAGTCGTTCGCGCCCTTGAGCTTGGCGTCGAAGCCGTCGACCGGCGCGGACTCGGCGATGTCGAGCGCCTTGCCCTGGGGAATGCCTTCAGCGATGTCGAACAGGACGACGTCGCCGAGTTCCTTCAGACCGGCGAGATGGGCCAGGGTGCCGCCGATCTGACCGGCGCCGATCAGGGCGATTTTCGCTCGAGCCATTGAATTCTCTCCCGCATGCAGGTGGTTGGTTTCTGGTTTCCGGGCGCTGCATACCGCTGAATGCAAAGTCCTGCAAGACCGGCGGCGCGGGCGCGGTGTCGCGCCCTGCCCGGACGCGCGCAGGATGCAGCGGGCGCGGGGCCCGGGCAATGGGCTCCGCCGCCGCGGGGGCGGCGGGACGCTCCCGAAAACGCCGCCCGAAACGCCCCCCCCAAAACGCCGGGACCCGCGCGGATCGCTCCGCGCGGGCCCCGGGCCGGTCCGAAAGGCCGGTGGATCAGGCCTCGGCCGAGGCCAGCATCCCCTGCTCCTTCGCAAGCTCGCGCATCTTCTTCTGCAGCTTCTCGAAGGCCCGCACCTCGATCTGGCGCACCCGCTCGCGCGAGACGTCATAGACCTTGGACAGCTCCTCGAGCGTCACCGGGTCCTCCTTCAGGCGCCGCTCGGTCAGGATGTGCTTCTCCCGCTCGTTCAGCCCCTCCATCGCCTGCATCAGCAGCTCGCGCCGCTGCTCGAGCTCGTTCTGCTCGGCATAGGCCGCGGCCTGGTCGGCGTCGTCATCGGTCAGCCAGTCCTGCCACTCGGACGAGCCTTCGCCATCCGACTTCAGCGGCGCGTTCAGCGAGGCGTCCCCGCCCGAGAGGCGCCGGTTCATCGCGATCACCTCTTCCTCGGTGACCGAGAGGTTCTTCGCGATGGTCTTGACGTTCTCGGGGCGCAGGTCGCCCTCTTCCAGCGCGCCGATGCGGTTCTTGGCCTTGCGCAGGTTGAAGAACAGCTTCTTCTGCGCCGCCGTCGTGCCCATCTTCACCAGCGACCAGGACCGCAGGATGTATTCCTGGATCGCGGCGCGGATCCACCACATGGCATAGGTCGCGAGGCGGAAGCCCTTTTCCGGGTCGAAGCGTTTGACGGCCTGCATCAGGCCGACATTCGCCTCCGAGATCACCTCGGCCTGCGGCAGGCCGTAGCCGCGATAGCCCATGGCGATCTTGGCGGCGAGGCGCAGGTGCGAGGTGACCATCTTGTGCGCCGCCTCGCGGTCCTCGTGGTCCACCCAGGCCTTGGCGAGCATGTATTCCTCGTCCGGCTCCAGCATCGGGAACTTGCGGATCTCCTGCATGTAGCGGGTCAGGCCCTGTTCCGGCGACGGGGCCGGGAGCTTGGCGTAGTTGCTCATGAAAGATCCTCCGGGGACGTGAAATGCGGCGTGGTGAACGATTTGGGGTCGCCCGCGCCCCGCCGCAACAGTTGGTTCGCAATGATTACGCTAAGTTTAACGCTGGGCGAACGGATGTCCGTCGGTCGGCGATATCAAGGCGATGATGTTCCGGGGCGGGCGCGCCCGCCCCGGGATCTAATCGCATCCTCGGCTTAAACGTAGGTACCATCGGGGCAGAGCACGGGCGTACCCGCAACAAAACTTCCATCAGGTGCCAGTGAAATAGGACCAGAACTCCCGACATACTTTCCATTAGGCGCCATCTGCGGCATGCCCGCGACGTATGTCCCATCCGGAGCCATCGTCACCTGCCCGCCATCTCCAACATACGACCCATCAGGACACATTTGGGGATAGCCTGCCACGTACTTCCCGTTTGGCGCCATTCTTGCGATCTTGACCATTGCGCAACTCCTCTAGTTCCACCTGAACTTACAGATAAAAATCGAGAAGCTTGATGCAATAAGTGACGCGTGCAGAGGGTCGAAAAACCTACTGCGCACTGCTTCAAATCAGCCCCGCAGCGCGTCCAGAAGCGCCTGCATGTCGGCCGGGGGCGGGGTTTCGAACCGCAGCTCCTCGCCCGTCACCGGATGCTCGAAGGCCAGCACCGCCGCGTGCAGCGCCTGGCGCGAGAACCCGTCGAGCGCCTCGCGCGCCGCATCCTCCAGCGCCCCCGCGGCCCGGCGGGCGCCGCGGCCATACACCGTGTCCCCGACCAGCGGGTGCCCGGCATGGGCCATGTGCACGCGGATCTGGTGGGTGCGCCCCGTCTCCAGCACGCATTCGACGCAGGAGGCGACCGGCTTCTCCATCGGCCCGAACCGCTCCGTGGTGCGGAAGCGGGTCACGGCATGACGCCCCTGCCCCTCGCGCAGCACCGCCTGGCGCTTGCGGTCGGCGGGGTGGCGGCCGATCTGCGTCTCCATCCGCACCACGCCGCCCGGCTCGACCTCCACCCCCTCGATGCCGCGCAGGCGCGGATCGCCGATATCCGGCGCCCCCCAGCAGATGGCGAGGTAGCGCCGGTCGAGATCATGCGCCGCGAACATCTCCGACAGGCGCTGGTGCGCCGCGTCGGTCTTGGCGACCACGAGGATCCCCGAGGTGTCCTTGTCGATCCGGTGAACGATCCCCGGCCGCGCCTGCCCGCCGATGCCCGACAGGTCCGTGCAATGGTGCAGCAGCGCGTTGACCAGCGTGCCCGATTCCGCCCCCGGCGCCGGGTGCACGACCATGCCCGCGGGTTTGTCGACCACGACCAGGTGCTTGTCCTCGTAGAGCACGGAAAGGGGGATGTCCTCGGCCGCCGGTTCCGCCGGCGCCGGCGGCGGCGGGAGGACGCAATACGCCTCCCCGGCCTTGACCCGGCCCTTGTGGTTCGTCACCACCTCTCCCGGCCCGCCATCGGGCCCCGCGCGGGACACGGCGCCCTCCGCGATCAGCGCCTGCAGGCGCGAACGCGACAGCCCGAGCCCCGGCGGCACCAGCCAGGCGAGCGCCTTGTCGAGGCGGTCGCCGTCCTGGTCCGCCTCGATCACGAGGGGCGGCAGGGTCAGGGCGCCGTCCTCGGCGCCGTCTTCGAAATCGTCGCCGTCATCGGCGGACAGGGAGTCTTGCATCATGAGCGGCACCATAGATCGGCGCGGCCCCGAGGACGAGGACGAGTTTATCGAGCCGCCGCGCCTGCGCGCGCTCCGGCTGATGGTCATGGCCCTGCTGGGGGTGATGATGATCGGCATCGCGGTGATCGCCATCACCATCGCCATGCGCCTGGGCAGCTTCACCGGCGCCGTCGCCCCCGCCCCGGTCGAGGCCGTGGCGCTTCCGGCGGGGTTCGAGGTGCAGGCGCTGGGCGGCGAGGGGCCGAACCTGCTGGCGCTGGGGCGCGACGCCTCGGGCGCGGAACTGCTGCTGGTGATCCGCAAATCCGACGGCGCGGAGCTGTCGCGCACCAAGGTCGAGCGGCGCTGAGCCGGGGCCCTGCGGGGGCTCTTTCCCGGTCCCGGATCGGCTTTTTCCGCCCCCCCGAAAAAACTTTCAAAAGGGCCATTGACGCGCCCCCGCCGGGCCGATAGATAGCCCCCCACAGCGCGAGGCGCAGGACACTGTCCCGTTCGTCTAGCGGTTAGGACGCCACCCTCTCACGGTGGAAACAGGGGTTCGATTCCCCTACGGGATGCCACTCTCGCGCTGTTTACCTTACAATTCATGCCCTTATGCCACCTCCGAGGCACTGTTTCTTGGGGTCCGAGGCACTTTTCGCATTTGCGGCGTGCGTCAGGCCTCCTTCAGCATCGCTTCGACGATCCGGCGCCGGTCCACGGCGGCGGTGTAGCGCTCGACTTCGGACAGGCTCAGGTGGCCGCTCATGGCCGCGACCTGGTGAGGGCTGAACCCGCGCTCCGCCCAGAAGCAGCAGAAGGCCTTGCGGAGCCCGTGGGCGCGGCAGGCTTTCGGAAGGCCCGCTTCGTCGCACCAATCCGCGAACTGATTGCCGAAGGCATTTCCGCTCGCCCAGGGCGAGCCATTGGCGTTGCGCAGCCACGGGCCGCCCAGCGGCAAGCCCTGCACCAGCTCCAAGAGCGCCCTTGAAGCGGGATGTGCGCGCGGGCGCCGGTCTTCTCCTGATCGACGGTCACGATGCGGCCGCCCTCGGGGGCCTTCTGAACGCAGTCCCAACTTAGCCGCACGGCGTCGCCGCGGCGCTGGCCGGTCAGCAGCAGGAGGTCCATGGCGAGGCGCGCCCGCGATCCAGGCGCGTGCCGGGCGCGGAACTGCGCGATTTCGTCCGGGGTCCAGGTGTGGCGGCCTTCGCTGCGCTTCCCGCCCTTGGGCTTGGTCTTCACCTTGATCCCGGCGGCGACGTTGCGGCTCATGTCGCCGCACTCCATCGCGTGTTCGATCACGGCCCGGAGCGCCTGCACCATCACGCGGCGCGTCTCGGGCGTCATGTCCGCGATCAGGGCGCGGACGTGCTGTTCTTCCATGCGCTCGATCACGGCCTCACCGGCGCGGATGCCGCTTCCGGTGATCTGGTCGGCGAAGCGCTGAAGGTTGTTCCGGCGCGCGTTCTGCGTGTTCCGGGCGAGGCGCGCGAAATCGGGCGAGCGCAGATAGCGGCTGATCTGCGCATCGACCGAACCCTTCTGCACCCGCTTGGGCGCCGTAGGGGAAAGCGCCGCGAACTCGCGCTCCGCCGCCGCATACCCGGCCATGAAGACGGGCGAGTTGAACGGGACCCGGTGCGGCAGCTTGCACCGGAACCAGCTCCCATCGGGCAGCTTGCGGCGATAGCGGCGGCGGTAGGCCGCGCCCTCGCCCCAGTCGTCAACGTAGGGCGGCTTCTGCATCACCAGCCCCCCGTGTCAGCCTGACCGGCGCCGCCTGCCGCGTCGCTGAGGCTGTCGGCGAAAGCGTCGAGGTCGAGGCGGTCATAGGCGACCACGCCCCGCCCAAGGGGGGAGTTGCGAATGCGCCGAATATCCAGCTCGGCGAGGCGCGAGACGCTCACCCCAAGGTACTGCGCGGCCATCGCCGGGCGCAGCAGCCGGGGAACCATCACGACCGGCGCGCGCGCCGCGGAAGGCCCGTTGGACTGTTTCACTTTTGGTCCTCCTTGCTCGCATCGGCCATGTTGAGCGGACGCAGATAGGCGTCGCCGCCCTCAATCGGGGAAAGGTTCTCCATCGCCCGGATATCATTTGCGGAGAGCCAACCGCCCTCGCGCCCGACGCGGTAAGCTTCGAAGCGCGCCTCGAGGTCGCCTCGCAGCAGCCCGGACAGGTCGTGTTCGATGAACATGGACCGGCGCTCCTCGGGCGTCAGAAGCGCCCGGTTCATCGCCTGCTCGATCCGCCGCGCCCAGGGCGCGAGGCAACGGGCGACGAAAGCCCGGTTCTCCTGCGTCACGTTCGAATAGGTCGCGTTGTCGGTGATGCCCGCCACGGTCGGCGGCACGCCGAAGATCCGCGCCACGTCGAGGTTGGAGAGCTTGCGGCTTTCGAGGAATTCCGCATCGGCCGAGGTCAGGGCCATGCGCTTGAACTCGGCGCCCCCATCGAGAACCAGAACGCGGCCAACCTTCTTCGCCCCCGTGAAGCCGTCGCGAATGCGCTCGACCATGGCCTGCATCTGCGCCGAATTGGCCGCCCCCGCGAGGCTGATGATGCCGGAGGGCTGCATGCCGTTCTGCACCAGGGCCTTCGCCTGCGTCGTCTGCTCGACGGCCAGCGCCGCGGTCTCAGCCGCCCATTGGATCGGCGAAACGCCCAACACGCCGTCGCGACTGCGGTGGCGCAGGTGCAGAACCTCGTCCTCGGTCAGAACCATGAGCCGCCCGTCCGGGTCGGTGTGGCGGAAGCGCAGCCGCCCGCCGGTCAGCCGTTCGGCAGAGACAGAGCCCGGCGCCATGGGATGCACCGCGACGACTTCTCCCCTGCCCCCGATCTCGACGCGCGCGAAGCTGTTGCCATGCACGTCGCACCAAGCGGAAAGGGCCTCGCGCGCCTCGAAAGCGGTCTGGCGCTCGGAGAACTGGTCGTTCAGCAACTCGGCCAGCGGGCCGGTCGTGACACGCTCCCGCCCGCCCTTGTCGGTGGTGCGGTAGAGGTTGAGCGGGACCGACGCCAGCGCCTCGGCCTTCGCCTGGATGCAGCGCAGGGCGACGGCATGGCGAGAGGCGCGTTCGGCGCTCAGCTCACCCCCCTGGATCAGGTTGACGATCTCGGGTGAGTGCAGCGATGCCGCGCGCGCCTCGACGCCGCGGGAGACGATGCGGGAAAGCCAGCTCATGCGCCGATCCTCCGGCGGGCCAGATCGAGGCGGCGGCGGCGCAGCGCCAGAGGCGCGGCGCGCTGCGCATCGAGGGCGCGGCGAGCGACGGAGGCGTCGGGATAAGCCGGGGTCGGGGTGATCGTCACATCGAGAAGATCCACGTCGATCAGCGTCCGCACCGCGGGGCGCGCATCGCGGCTCCATTCATCCTTCCGGCTGCGGAAGGCGAAGGATGCGCCCGTCACGTCCCCGCGCCCGACGCTTTCGAGCACGTCGCGCCCGGCGCTGGTATCGGCAACGTCGAGGTCGAAGCGCAGCCCGCGGGCATCTTCCGCCAGCCGCAGCGTGCCGGACAGGGTGCGCCCGAGGACGTGCCGTGCGTCGTGGTGGTAGAGGGCCACCACGTCCGCCCCCGCCGCCAGCGTGCGGGTGAACGCGCCCGGACGGATCGTTTCCACGAAGCCGCCGAGGTCATGCGAGCGGGCATTGAAGACCGCAGCATAGCCGGTCAGACGATTACCTGCGGCACGCAGCTCGGCGGCGGCGCGGCGTTCGATCTCGATCACGGGCGCATCCTCCATGGCGATCAGGCCGCCGCCATCTTCAGGAACTTGACCGCGTTCGAGTCGGTCAGCGCGCCGCCGACGCGCTTGGCGAAGTAGAGCTTCGTCCAGCCCGGCTTGGTCACGTTGTCCCGTATCACGGTCATGCCCATGCGGTCGGTGATGGTGTAGCCGCGGCGGAAGTTGCCGAAGGCGATGGGCAGGCCGTCCGCGGCCATGTCGGGCATGTCCTCGGCCTCGATCACCGGATAGCCCAGCAGGCGCGCGGGCTGGCCTTCGGTCAGGCTGTCGGACCAGATGAAGCGCCCGTCCGCGTCCTTCAGCTTGCGGATCTTCGAGACGGTCGCGCTGTTCATCATCCACGCGACGCCCGCGCCCTGGCGGTAGGGCGCGCGCACCTTGTAGATCAGGTCCACCAGCTCGTCGGGCGTGACCGCGGCGGCGGCGCCCGCCACCATGTGCTCCATCGTGCCGAAGGCCCGGCCCGCGTCGGCGGTCGCCGCGGTCGGATAGGTCATCAGGCCCTTGGGCTTGTCGGCCCCGTCGCCGGTCAGGAAGGCCGCGCCCTCCTGCATCGCGAACTCGTCCAGGACGTTTTCGGAGAGGAACGCTTCGGGGTCGAAGAACGCATCCTGAAGCAGGTGGTTCGTGACCCACGGATAGGCGTAGAGCTCGCCGGTCGGCGGCGCGATCTGCGCAAGCTGCGGCGTCGCGGTCTCGGCCCGCGCGTCGGTCTCGCCCGCCCAGCCCGAGGACGCGCCGCGGGTGTTGATCAGCTTCTTCCAGTCGGTCGTGGCGGTCGAAACGACGGTCGCGACGCGGCGCATAAGCGACACGTCGAGAAGCTGCGCCTGGATCATGCGGTCGATCTGTTCGGGAACCGCGAAGCCCCCATCGGCGTCGGTCCCGGCCTCCATGGCGCGGGTCTCGCCGCGCAGGATGGCGCGGAACTCGGCCTTCGCCGCGTCAGCATCGCCCAGGCTGCGCGCCTCGGCGGCGCGCTCGCCCGTCTCGCGGCCCTTGGCGATCTCGATCTGACGGTCGATGCGCTGAACCTCGGCCATGCGCTTTTCGTACTCCGGCTGTTCGGCCTCGGAGAGGTCGCGGGTTTCGGCCTCGGCCGAGGCGATCAGCGCTTCGGCTTCGTCCAGGAGCGACGCGCGCTTGCGCTTCAGGTCGCGGATGCTGGTCTTCATGGGAAAGGCTCCATCTGAGGGAAGGGGCGTCGCCTCACGGCGGGCAGGTCCATCGGGGGAAAAGGCGTCGCCTCACGGCGGGCCGAACGGTTCAGCCAAGAGGGGAGAACCGAACATCGTCGTCGCGGTTGAGGATGTTGCGAAGGATTGTCACGCCTTCCCGGCTTACCTCGTACGAGCGCCGAGCTAGTCCACCCCAAGAGGGCTGCGACCAGAACTCCAAGAAATCGGGTCCACCTTTACAGTGGACTACGACCTCCGCAGCGAAGGAGCCGTTGACGTTGGAGTACATCCGCAGGCTGTGCTGAGGGCGATCACCCTCAGAGCCGTCGCCTTCGAAGGGCTCAAGCAAGTCCTTCAGCGTATCCTCGAAAATGAAGGATTCACCATCGCTCCCTCCCCTATAGGGCAAGCGCATGACTGTCTTCGCCACTTCGTATGCGTCAACGCGACGATCAGCAAACGCGACGCAAGGCAAAAGCCACATTGCTTCGTGGGGATGGATGCGCGCGATCCGCCGCCCGGAACTCTTGGGAAACACGCCTTGGTCGATCAGTTCACGCGCGAATTGCGTCACGCGAGCCTCAGGGCACCCCGTCACATAGGCAATGTGCGAAACAGCTTGGGTGACAGTCAGCATGCCGAGCCTCCACGGTGGATTTGATTTTATCTTTTGCTTTTTCAAATCCAAATGTCAAGCTGGAACAAAGCCAGCCTGCGTCACTTCCCCAAAATCCGCTCCGCATCGGCCCGGAGGGCCATGAGGTTCGGGTCATGCGCAAAGTCATCAACCCGCACCAAGGCGACGATCTTGCTGGCAAAGTCGCGAGCGGCGCTGGCGGGCGTGTTCGCGATCTCTCCCTCGAGCACCCGCAGCGCCTCGTGCATCAGGTCGGTTTCCGCCTCAGGCGCCCGATGCAGACAGGCGGCCTCCAAAGCCTCTTCCTGGGCCGCAAGGGCCGCACCAAGGCATTCCAGTTTCGAAGGCGCCGAGGCGGCGCCAACCTGACGCGGCAGAAGAACGGCGGCGAGCGGGGCGGCGATGGCCGCGCGGCGGGTGATGGACATGGGGTTCAACCTCTTTCACTCAGGTGATAACCTAGCGATCAAACGATACGCCAACAGTCAACCAGGGATCAAGTGATATGAATGCTATCACCGCGGCTCAATTGAGGGCTGCACGCGCCCTGGTCCGCTGGACAGCACAGAACCTCGCGGATGCCGCCTCTATTGGCGTGGCGACTGTTCGGCGTGCCGAGGCCACAGAAGGGCCGCTAGGCATTACGCCCGCGAACTGCAATGCTCTACGTTCGGCGCTCGAAAGAGCGGGCGTCGAATTCATACCCGAGAACGGCGGCGGCGCAGGGGTCCGCCTGAAAAAGGAACAGAGCGATGGTTGACTTCATGGGCGCTGCAACGGTCGCATCTCAGGCCCTGGGCATCGCCAAGGGGCTATACGAAACGGACAAAGCGCTCGACGATACAAAGCTGAAGCTTCAAATCGTAGAAATGACACAGAAGCTGCTGGAACTTAGCCAAGCCATTACTGCAATGAACTCGAAGATCAGCGATCTCGAGCATGAGCTCGCCAAAAAGGCCCGCCGCAAAAGCGTTGGCAATCTTCAGGTTGAGATTGACGACAGCGACGACCCAATCGGAAATCCATTCTGCCCCGTCTGCTTGGCAAAGGGGCTAGAAATCAAGCTACAAAACAGGCAGTCGGAACAAAACAAGCTGATCTGCCCAAATCGAGAATGCAATTCCGTAGTATTCCCGGAGGGCATTCCAGATGCCAAGCCGGTACGGGTCAAAGGAAATCGCCGCGACCGTGATGGCTGGATGCTTCGCTGAAAATCACAGCTCCAGAAAGAGAGGACCGTTCGACAGGCACCACGGCGATGCGTCGGGCGCATCCTTCGCCATCGCCCCCAGCGCCATCACCAGCGCGATCACCCCGTCGATGCGCTCCCTGGACTTCACCTTGTCTAGCTTCCGGTTGCCCGCCGGGTCCGACACGACAACGGCGTTGGTCGCGTTCCATTTCAGGATCGGGTGCGCCCCATGGCGCAGCTTTCCGTCCGCGATCGCTCGCTCAAGGCTGTCGATCGCGGGCGCCATGTCTTTGAAGCCCTGCCCGAACTGGACAAGCGGAACCTCCACCCCTTCGTCGGCAAGGATCCGCTTCAGCTCCTCGATCCTCCAACGGTCATAGGCGACGGCCTCGATATCATAGGTCGCCGCCAGCTCGCCCAACCGGTGAACCACATAGGTGTAGTCCGTCGCCGCGCCCGGCGTCGGCTCGATCAACCCTTGGGACGCCCAGGTCAGGTACGGAACCCGGTCCCGCTCCTCGCGCTCGGCCAGCGCCTCGGCCGGGCACCAGAACCACGCCAGCACGTCGGTCGGCTCGCCCTCGCGTTCCGGCGGGAAGACGAGAACCAACGCCGTGAGGTCGCGGGTCGATCCGAGGTCGAGCCCTCCGAAGCATTTGCGCCCCGCCAGCCTGGCGAGGTCAGGCGCCTCGGCCCCGCGGTCCCACTCGGCCACGGTGATGAAGCGTTCGTCCGGGTCGATCCGCTGATTGAGGTAGAGGTTGCGGAAGGCCGCTTCGAGCGTCGGGATGCGCCTGGCACGCGCTGCGGTCTGCTGCATTTCCTCGAGGCTGCGGAAGTCCCCGAGGGCCGGGTTGCAGGCGTACCACGTCGCTTCGTCCCACACGTCCGCATCCGCAGGCGCAGCATAGATCACCGGCAGGAAGGTCGGATCCTCGATCACCCCGTCGCGCACCTGCTCGCCATAGTCCACCAGCTCGGACATGACATGCAGCGGGTTGGAGCTCTGGGTTGAGATGACGATCCCCAGCGGCTCCTTCCGCTTGCCCATGCCGGTCACGAGGTAGTCGTAGAGGTTCCTGTTCGGGGCCTGCGCGATCTCGTCATAGATGAAGAACGAGACGTTCAGCCCGTGGGCCTTGCGGGCGTCGGCCGAGAGCGCGGTGTAGGTCGAGCCGGTCGGCATGTCCTCGATCCGCTTCTCATGCCGCTTGATGTTGAGCCGCTGCGCGAGGAACGGCGTCTGAAGGATCATCGCCTCCATTTCGCGGAAGATGATGCCCGCTTGGTCCTTGTCCGAGGCGGCGGAGAAGCACTGTCCGCGCGCCTCGGCTTCAGGGCCGCAGAGATGGGCGAGGCAGAGCCCGGCGGCGAGGCCGGTCTTGCCGTTGCCGCGCGGCAGGGTGATGACCGACTGGCGCACCGGGCGCCCGCCCTGGTCGTCGGTCGCATAGAGGTCTTCGATGATTTCGCGTTGCCATGCGCGGACGGAGAAGGGCTCGCCCGCCAGCAGCCCGGTCGTGACGGGCAGGCACTCCAGGAAGGCGATGACGCGACCGGCCCGCGACAGCTCCGGGTCATCCCACGGCTCCCGTCGCGCCCGCTGGTGGAAGGCGAAAAGGTCGATAGGCTGATCGGCGTCCGCGCCATCGCCCGCGAAGGAGCGCCGCGCACGCTTCAGCCTGTCCGCTCCGGGTCCGCGCTGTCCCATCTGTTCCGCCTCGCCTCCAATTGCATCGTGATTTCAGCAGCTTGGCAAACTAACTCAGTATGCATTGCTGGTGGTGTTCTTCGGGCGCTCCGCCCTGGCGATCCGACGCCCCCCCCTACCTGCGCGGGGCATCGCCGAGTGCCGGATGTCCGGGATCAATCGGATTTCCCTCTGCGTCGCAGCCTTTGAAGGCGACGCCGCTTCCGCCTTTCCGGTCCTTCGCCTGCGTCTTGATCGAATGGCAGCTCGGACACATGGACATGAGCCCCGAGAGTTCCGGGAACGCCTCGCCGCCCTGGTTGATGGCAACGATGTGATCGACGTGGGATGCAGCGGCGAGGCGGTCGCGTTTCGCGCAGACTTCGCAAAGCGGGTTCGTCGCGAGCTTGACCAAGCGCAGCTTCTTCCACGCCGCGGTATTGTAGGGCCAGACCGCCATCAGCACCGCTCCTCGCCGCTGACGCTTCCGGTCGCCTTTTGCTTCGTTCGCATGTCGCGTCTCTCCTGTCTTGTCACCGGCTGGCTTGCTCGGTGGTGAGGTCCAGAGCGAGGGCATAGGACGACCAGCCCCACCGGATCGGTGGAGTTGGTCCCCAGCCCTCGCGTGCGTGCTCGGCGGAGCCGGCCCGTCGCTTCAGGCGCCTGTCGTCGCAATGGTCCCGCGACAGGCTCGGCTGCTACTTGCGGCGCTGGACTTGCGCCGGGGATCCCGCTTCAGCCTTTCGGACTGCGGAGGGCATGCGATCCCGCCCCGTGGTATGCCCGTTCACCTTCTGCGCCACCGTCTGAACCGTCCGCAGGAAGGGTGCGGACGGCTGTTGCGCCGCCCGCCCATAAGCGTCGAAGTTCAGATCAGAGCGGCGCGCGCGTCGGCCCGGCGGGTCGCCGGGGCGTCGCTCGGGTCTTCGTCGTCGATCAGGTCGAAGTCGTCATCGCCCTCGTCGGTGATCACGTGTTGGTCGATGAGACGCTTCATCGTGCGACGCTGCGCCGGGCTCGGCTCCCACGCTGGACGCTTGGCCTGACGCAGGATCGACTTCGCGAAGTCGCGCTCCCAATCGCTTGCGTCAGGCATGCGCGGCACAGTGCGCAGCCAGAACAGGTCTTCTTCGAGGGACCGGGGCGGGAGACTGTCGGCAGGGGCAGTCGCGCAGTGACGAACGGTCATGCCTGACCCTCCGCAGCCCATGCCGCATCAAGGCGGCGCTGCATCACGTCACGGCCCCAGGTCTTCACCAGATGGTCGATCAGCGCCTCGCGGCTCCCCGCCGAAAGAGACAGGAGCGCGGCCAGCGCCCAGCACACGCGGGCGTGCTCATCCTTGCCTTGGCGAAGACGCCGCGCGGCGTCGAGGATGCGCGCCCACGTGTCGGCGCTTGCCGGGGCGTGCCCGGAGGGGTACGCTTCCCCCGAACGATTTTCCAAGCCGTTCGCATCTTCGCCGCCGTTCCTGTTGCCCGCAGGAGCGGCGGTTTCGTTTTCGGCGTGGCCCTTCGCGGGCGCGGCCTCCGAGGCATTCGCCCCGCCAACCCCTTGAGAAGACATGCGGCCTTCCGGGGCGCCGTTCGGCGGCAACGCATTGACGCCGCAAGCGTCTTCGCCTCCCCTACGGGATGCCACTCCCTCCGCGCTGATTGAAGACGCCGCCCCCCGGGGCGGCGTCTTGCGTTCCGGGGCGCCGGACGGCCCCGGGCCGCCCTCCCTTGGCACGGTTAACCGAACCTCCACGCTCGCCGCGCAGGATGCCCGCTCCAAGCGTTCCAGAAGGGGGCCCGGCCATGCGCGCGCCGATCATCCTGTCGCTCGCGGCCCTCGCCGCGGGCTGCGAGGTCGCGGAGCAGGTCCGCGGCGGCCTGGCCGAGGCGGCGGGCGCCGTGCGCGCCGTCCCCGGGGCGATCCAGGCCCAGGCGGCCGAGGCCGACGCCGAGCGGCGCGCCGAGGCGATGGCGACCCCCGGGCCGATGCAGGTCTTCGACGCCCCCGCCCCGCGCACCGTCGCGGCCGCGGGGCGGGCGCTGGACACGCTCGGCCTGCACTGGACCGAGGCCGCGCCGGTCGGGAACATGGGCGCCGTGCGCATCGCCTTCACCCGGCGCGGCGGCATGTGGCGCGCGGGCGCCGGGGGGGCGCTGCTGATCTCGCCCCTGCCCGGCGGGCGCACGGCGGCCGAGCTGCGCAGCGTCTCCGACACGCAGTTCGAGATCATGCCCCTGCTGCCCGGCGACATCGCGGCCGAGCTGTTCCCGCAGATCGCGGCGCAGCTGGCCCGGCCCTGAGCGCGCCGGCCCCGGCCGGGCGCCGCCCGTCCGCGCCGCCCCCCGGGTCCGCCCCGCCCTACTGGCGGCAGACCGCGCCCGGCTTGGCCGCGGCCTCGGGGCGGAACACCGCGCAGCCGCAGACCAGCGGATCCTTCGCGCAGATCGCCTGCTTCTCGGCCCGGCGGGCGTCGAGGCCGCGGGCGATCTCGCGCCGCAGCGCGGCTTCGTTCGCCGCCCGCTCGCGGGCGCGCTCGGCCCGGATGCGGGCCTCCCTGGCGGCGAGCGAGGCTTGCTGCGACTCCTGCTTGCGGCGCAGGCGCTCGATCTCCGCCTTGATCCCGGCCATGCCCTGCTCGAACGCCGCCGTGCGCTCGGCGTCGCTGCCGCGGCCGGCGGCGATGCTCCGGCACAGCTCCTCCTGGCGGCGCAGGCTCTGCTCATAGCGTTTCTGGCGGGCGCGGTCGCTGTAGGACCTGCTCATGCAGACCTTCAGGCCCAGCGCGCAGCTGCACTTGCGGTAGAACTCCTGGTTCTCTTCGCGGAACCGGGTCTCTTCCTTGCGCAGGACGCCCTGCGCCTCGGCGGTCATGCGGCGGGTGCGCGCCAGCTCGGCGGCCGGCTTGGCGATCGCCTTGGCGTCGGCCTCGTCCATCTGCCGCGCGGCCTCGGCGGCGGCGGAGGCGTCGCGGCGCGCGCCGCCCTCGTAGGACACCTCGCGCACCGCGCCGTCGATGCGGGCGTAGCCGATGCCCGAAGGGGCGCCGTCCTTGAATTCCCCGGCATAGAGGATCTCGCCGTCCGCGCCGTAGAGCACCCCGTTCCCGGAGGGCGCGCCCTCGGCCACGCGGCCCGAATAGCTGCGCCCGTCGCGCCAGGTCATCACCCCCTCGGCCGAGCCGCGGCCGGGGGCGAGCCGCCCGTCGAAGCGGCGGTCGGACCAGGTCAGGCGCCCCTCGCCGGTCGGCCGGCCGTTGAGCTGCGGCCCGCTCCAGCGCCCGCCCCAGAGGCCGGTGGGATTGAGCTCCTGCCCCTCCGCGCCATGGGTCTCGCCGAGGCGCTTGCCCTCGAGCGCGGCGAGCGCGGCCGCGCCCTTGAGCACCCGGTTGTACACGCCGGAGTCGGTGTTGATCTCGAGATACGCGACCTCGCCCGGGCTCACCAAGGCGTAGCCGCCGCTGCCGGCGCGCGCACGTTCGGGGTCGGAGAACAGCCCCCCCTCCTGGTACGGCATCCAGGTGTCGAAGACGGCGGTTCCGGGCCAGACCTCGAACCGGTGGTAGATGTCGGGGGTCAGCGGGCCCCCGGGCACGCCCTTGACCAGCATCCGGTGCGGGCGCCACGGCTCTTCCGAGGTGGAGACATAGACCACCGCCTTGCGCGGATCGGACGGCGCATGGGCGGCGAGGCGGTCCGCGGCGGCATCGCCCTGCGCCCCGGCCTGGGCCCCCGCCTGCGCCCCGGCCTGGGCCTGCGGCGGCTTCTGCGCGACCGGCGTCTCGGGCCCGCAGGCGGAAAGGAGCAGCGACGCGAGCAGCGCGCAGGCGGCGCGCAGGCGGGTGAACGGGGCGGCTCGCGGCATCGGTGGCTCCTTGCTCTGCGGTCTGCGTCTCCCCCGGCCGCGGCGGGGCGGCCGCGGCGGGGGCGCCACAGTCGCGGAAGCCCGCCCCCGCAGGCAAGAAAAAAGGGCCGGGGGTCGCCCCCCGGCCCTTGGCATCACGTCCCGCTGGGCGGGCGCGGCGCCTGTTTCAGCGCGCGATCACTCGCGGTCGCCGAACAGGCTCAGCATCATCATGAACATGTTGATGAAGTTGATGTAGAGCGACAGCGCGCCCATGATCGCCGACTTGCCCATCACGTCGGCGCCCGCGCCGAACTGGGCCATGCCGAGATAGTCGTTCTTCAGGCGCTGGGTGTCATAGGCGGTCAGGCCCGCGAAGACCAGCACGCCGATCACGTTGACCGCGAACATCAGCGCCGAAGAGGCGAGGAAGATGTTGATGATCGACGCCACGACCAGGCCGATCACGCCCATCATCAGGAACGAGCCCCAGCCCGAGATGTCCTTCTTGGTCGTGTAGCCATAGAGCGACACGCCGCCGAAGGCGATCGCGGTGGTCAGGAAGACCTGGGCGATGGACATGCCGGTGTAGACGGCGAAGATGAAGGAGATCGAAAGCCCCATCAGCGCCGAGTACGCCCAGAACATCATCTGCGCGCCCGCGACGGAGAGCTTGTTGATCATCCCGCCCATCACGAAAACCATGATCAGCGGCGCGAACATCACCAGATATTTCTGCGGGCCGCCGAAAATGGCCTGCAGCATGGCGGGCGAGTTGCCCACCACGAAAGCCACCGCGCCGGTGATGACCATGGCGAACGCCATCAGCCCGTAGACGCGGTTCATGTAAGCGCGGAGACCGGCGTCGATCGCCGCGGAGCGTGCGCCGGCGGCGCCGTGCGTGCGGATCGTGTCGAAGTCCTGCATGTGTTTCTTCACCCTGTTCGGTCGTTGGTTGAGGCCAAAGAGGGGACGGAGTCCCCCCGGACCCCCTCGTCTCGGGTTCAATATCGGGGCGGTCCCGCGGCTTTTCAAGCGTCCCTGATGCGCGGCGCCGCAGCGCAGGGCGGATTTTCAGAGTTTTCGCTTCAGGATTTGAAACGCCGCCGGGTCTCTCAAATCCGGGGCGGTGATTTCAGCCCCAGCCCCCGGCGCGCCGCGGATCGTCCGACGCGCCGGTATCGCATTCCCAAACGTCAATCACACCCTTCCAATCACAGCCTTCCAACCACGCCCTTCCAACCACGCCCATGCCCGGGCCCGTCACTCCCGCGCGCGCAGCACCTGGGCCGGGCGGGCGGACAGGGGCCGCCAGGCGAAGCCGAGCCCCGCCAGCAGCGCCGCCAGCGCGCCGCCGACCACGATCAGGATCGCGGGGCCGGGAACGAAGACATATTGCGCCTCCATCACCTCCTCGATCACCGCCTGCCCGGCCAGGGCGCCGGCGACGATGGCCACGCCCCCCGCCGCCGCGCCCAGGAGCGCCGAGCGCAGCGCGAAGCTGCGCAGGATCGCCGGGCGGGTCATCCCGAGGGTCTTGAGCACCGCCGCCTCGTGCACCCTGCGCCGCTCCCCGGCCGCCGCGGCGCCGATCAGCACCACGATCCCGGTCAGCAGCGTCACCGAGGCCCCCCAGCGGGTCGCCATGGCGAGGTCCGAGAGCGCCGAGGACACCTGCTCCACCGCGTCGCGCACCCGGATCGCGGTGACGTTCGGCAGGCGGCCCGCGACGGCGCGCAGCAGCGGCCCCTCCGCCTCGGGCGTCGCGTGCACGGTGGCGATGTGCGAATGCGGGGCGCCGGCCAGCGAAGACGGGCTCCAGACCATCAGGAAGTTGATGCCCATGTCCCGGAACTCCACCACCCGGAAGCTGGCGACGGTGGCGGTCAGCTCCCGCCCCAGGATGGAAACGGTGACCGTGTCGCCGATCGAGAGGCCCAGCTCGCGCCCCTCCTCCTCGGCGAAGCTGACCAGGGGCGGGCCGCTGTAATCCTCGGGCCACCATTCGCCCTCGGTCACCACGGTGCCGTCGGGGGGCGTCTGCGAATAGGTCACGCCGCGGTCGCCGCGCAGCACCCAGGCGGCGGCGGGGTCGATCTCGGCCTCCTCGGCCGGCACGCCGTTGAGGCGCGTGATCACGCCGCGCAGCATCGGCGCGGTGGCGATGTCGCCCACGCCCTCCACGCCCTCGGCGCGCGACAGGAAGGTCTCGAGCTGGTTGTTCTGGATGTCGACGAAGAAGAAGGCCGGCGCGCGCGCGGGCAATTCGCGCTCGATCACGTCGCGCAGGTTGCGGTCGATCTGCCCCACCGCGGCCAGCACCGACAGCCCGAGGCCGAGCGACAGGACCACGCCCGCCGTCTCGGCCCCCGGCCCGCCGACGGCGCCGAGCGCGAGGCGCAGCACCGGGCGCCCGCGCACCGCCTTCGCGCGCGCGGCGCGGCGGGCGAGGCGCGAGACGAGGAAGGCCGCGACGCGCAGCACCGCCAGCGCGCCCAGCACGCCGAACGCGAAGCCCAGCGCCAGCTGCCACAGCCCCGAGAACGCCACCGCCGCCCCGATCAGCGCCACGGTCAGCACGAAGATCAGCGCGATATAGCCCGGCTGCGGCAGTTGCCGCTCGGACCCCGCGATGTCGCGGAACAGGCGCGCGGCCCGCAGCTCCCGCGCCTGCGCCAGCGGCCAGAGCGCGAAGATCAGGGCGGTGAGGATGCCGTAGGTCGCCGCCTCGGCCAGCGGGCGGGCGTAGATGTCGAACAGCGCCGGGACCGGCAGCATGTCCTCCATCAACGGCCCCACCAGCGCCGGAAGCCCTGCGCCCAGCGCCAGCCCGATGCCCACGCCCAGCGCGGCGAGCGCGCCGACCTGGACCAGGTACACGGCGAAGATGGTCCGCCCCTCGGCCCCGAGGGTCTTGAGCGTCGCGATGGTCGTGGTCTTGCCGTCGAGATAGGAGCGCACGGCGGCCGAGACCCCCACGCCCCCCATCGCCAGCGCCGCCAGCCCCACCAGCACCAGGAACGCCCCGATCCGGTCGACGAAACGCTGCACCCCCGGCGCGCCGTTGCGCCGGTCGCGCCAGCGCATCCCGGCGGCGGGATGGTCGGCCTGCATCTCGGCCTTCAGCGCCTCGAGGTCCGCGCCCTCGGGCAGCTTCAGCCGGTAGCGGCTGTCGAACAGCGTCCCGGGCGCCAGCAGGCCCGATTCCGTCAGCCCCTCGCGCAGCAGGATCGTGCGCGGGCCGAAGCCGAAGCCGCCCGCGGCCTTGTCCGGCTCGCCCTCGATCAGCGCGCGCAATTCATAGGTCCCGGCGCCGAGCTGGAACGTGTCGCCGGGGGACAGGCCCAGCCGCTCGGCCAGCACCATCTCCATCACCGCGCCATAGCGCCCGTCGCGCCGCTCCAGCGCCTCCGCCACGCCGATCCCGTCCGACAGGCGCAGCTCGCCATACAAGGGATAGGCGGAATCCACCCCCTTCACCTGGGTCAGCGCCCGGTCGAGCTCATCCGTCTGCGGGTCGCGCGCCGCGGCCATGGAGCGGAAATCGGCGATCTCGGAGACGGCGATGGCGCGCGCCTCCATCCAGGCCCGCTCGTCCTCCTCGGCGAAGCGATAGGTGATGGAGATCTCCGCATCGCCGCCAAGGATCGCCTGGCCTTCGCGGGCCAGCCCCTCGGAAATCGCCATGCGCACCGACCCGACGGCGGAAATGGCCGCGACGCCGAGCGCGAGGCAGGCGAGGAACACGTAGAAGCCCCGGATGCCGCCGCGCAGCTCGCGCCGGGCGATCTTCAGCGCGACGCCGAAGCCGGCGCCCTTCGCGGCAGGGCGGCTCATTGCGCCGCCTCGGCGTCGGCCGCGGCCCCGGCGGCGGCGGCGGTCCCCGCATCCTCGATCCGCCCGTCGGCCACCTTGACCACCCGGTCGCAGCGCGCGGCGAGCTCGGGCGCATGGGTCACCATCACCAGCGTCGCGCCATGACGCTCCGACAGGCCGAACAGCATCGAGATGATCGCCTCGCCCGTCGCGCCGTCGAGGTTCCCCGTCGGCTCGTCCGCCAGCAGGATCTCCGGCCGCCCCGCCGCGGCGCGGGCCAGCGCCACGCGCTGCTGCTCGCCGCCCGACAGCTGCGCCGGGTAATGGTCGGCGCGATGGCCGAGGCCGACCGCCTCCAGCTCCTCCGCCGCCCGCGCGAACGCATCCGGCGCCCCGGCGAGCTCCAGCGGCGTCGCGACGTTTTCCAGCGCCGTCATGGTCGGAATCAGGTGGAAGGACTGGAACACCACGCCCATATGATCGCGACGGAAGCGGGCGAGCGCGTCTTCATCCATGGCCGACAGGTCATGGCCCAGCGCGGTCACCTGCCCCCCGGTGGCGCGTTCCAGCCCGCCCATGAGCATGAGGAGCGAAGATTTGCCCGACCCCGACGGCCCGACGATCCCGACCGTGGACCCGCGCGCGATGGACAGGTCCACGCCCTTGAGGATCTCCACCCTTCCCGCGTTGGAGGAGAGCGCCAGCTCGGCCCCCTTCAGCTGGATCACGGCGTCGTCTGCGGCGGCGGCGTCAGTCATGGGGGGCATGTCCTTCGGTCTGGGGCGCGTCTTCGGGCGATATGGGGCCCCGGGCGGCATCAACAAGGCGTGTGCGCGGATGGCCGCGGCCTGCATGGCTGTCACGCTGGCCCTCGCCGCACCTGTCGCTGCGAAAGCTGACGAAACCGTGATCGCCGCGCTGGGGGATTCGCTCACCCACGGCTTCGGCCTCGCCCCCGCCGACGCCTTCCCGGTGCAGCTCGAGGCGTGGCTGCGGGACCGCGGCCACGACGTGCGGGTGATCAATGCAGGCGTCTCCGGCGACACCACCGCGGGCGGGCGCGCACGGCTCGACTGGACCCTGACGCCCGAGGTCGACGCGGTGATCGTCGAGCTTGGCGGCAACGACCTTCTGCGCGGCATCGACCCGGCTGAAAGCCGCCGCAACCTCGACGCCATCCTCGCGCGCCTCTCGGCCGAGGGGCTGCCCGCGCTGCTGGCGGGGCTGCCCGCGCCGGGCAATTACGGGCAGGACTGGGCCGACGCGTTCAACGCCATGTATCCCGAGCTGGCCGAGCAATACGGCGCGATCCTCTACCCCAATTTCCTCGAAGCCATCGCCCCCGATTTCTCCATCGCCGACCGCGGCCAGCGGGCGGACGCCATGAAGCTGATGCAATCCGACGGCATCCACCCGAACGCCGAGGGCGTGGCCCGCGTGGTCGCCGCCATCGGCCCGCTGGTCGAGGAGCTGATCGCCCGGGTCGAGGCCGACTGACCCTTCCCCCCCCGCGCCCCCCGGAGGCCCCATGACCATCCGCGCCTTCGTCGCCCTGCCCCCGCCCGCGGCCCTGCTGGGGGCGCTCGAGGATCTCGGCCACGACCTCGACTGCGGCCGCCCGGTCCCGGAGGAGAACCTGCATGTCACCCTGGCCTTCCTCGGCGAGCATGACCGGCACGTGCTGGAGGACGTGGCGCTGGAGCTGGACCGCATCCGAACCCCCGCGCCGCTGATCGGCTTCGACGGGATCGGGCGGTTCGGCTCGAAACGGCCGACCGCCGCGCATGCGCTCTGCACCCCGAACCCGGAGCTCTCGGCCCTCCACGACGCCGTGCGCCGGGCCGCGGCGGCGGGGGGCGTGGCGCTCAAGCGCCGCAAGTTCATCCCGCACGTGACCCTGGCCCGCTTCCCCGCGTCCCACCCCGCCGACGGGGACCTGGAGCGGTGGTCCGAGGAACATGCGGGCTTCGCCGCCGGGCCCCTGCCCGCGCCCTATTTCGCCCTCTACCGCTCCGAGCTGACCCGGGGCGGCCCGGTCTATTCCGAGGCGATGCGCTTCGGTTTCACCTGACGGTCGGCCGGGACCGCGCAGGGGGCCGAGGAATCAAATCGCGCCGCGGGGGGAAATCCCCGCGGCGCGTGCGGCCGACGCGCGATGCGTGCGGCAGAATTATGACACCGGCCCGTCCCTGAAATGGGGGAGGCCCGGCGCGTTCAGGTTTCCCCGTCGCTCAGTACAGCCCGAAGAGGACCGCGCGCATCCGCGCCTCGGCCAGCATCAGGCGCGGACCCCAGCCCGCGCGACGGCGCGCCGCCTGGGCGCCCTTCCAGATGAATTCAGTTCCGTTCATAGCTTTTCGCTCCAGACAGAAGCCTCTCGCGCACGGCGCTGCCGCCCTGCGGCGCGCGGCTCATACTGGCCTTTCGCCGTGATGGCAACGTGATGGGTGTAAGAATTTTCTCCGAAGGGATGATTAACGACCCCGAACGGAGAGGGTTAACGCCACCCGGACACGCCGACGGCCCCGCGCGGGGGCCGACGAAAGCGTTGCAGAACGGCCTCGGCGGCGGGGGACGATCCCCCGCACGCCAAGGGATCAGGCGCGATTCGGGGCGTCCCAGAACGGGCGGCTCGCCTCGGTCCAGGCGGCGTCGCGGGTCAGGCCCATGTCCTCGAGACGCTCCTGCGGCATGGCCGACAGGGCCTTGCGCTCGGACGCCACGGTCAGCCACAGGCCGATGCGGGAGAGAAGGCCGCGCGAGGACGCGCCCCGGTAGGAGGAAGGGGCGGAAACGGCGGCGGTGTGATAGGTGCGGATCATGATGGACTCCATTAACTACTGTGATGCGACCGCCATCGCGATCATCGGTGTTGATGGATATGGGGACATCGGTTAGATTTGTAAAACGAATGGTGATGAAGGACCCCATCACGACAAGTGATGAGAATGCCGCGAAACCGCGGGAAGGAGGCCCCGATGGCTCGAAATCTTGATCTGACCGCCCTGCGCAGCTTCGCGATGGTGGCCGAAACCGGCGGCGTGACCCGCGCCGCCGCCCGGCTGCACCTGACCCAGTCCGCCGTGTCGATGCAGGTCAAGCGGCTCGAGGACGCCATCGGCGCGCCGCTGCTCGACCGGGCCCGCCGGGGCGTGGCGCTGACCTCGCAGGGCGAGCTTCTCTTGTCCTACGCCCGCCGCATGATCGCGCTGAACGACGAGGCCTGGGGCCGGCTGACCGCCGACGACCTCGAGGGCGAGATCACCTTCGGCGTGCCCTCGGACATCGTCTACCCGCACGTGCCCGGGGTCCTGCGCCGCTTCGCGCGCGAATTCCCGCGGGTGAAGGTGACGCTGGTCAGCTCCTACACGACGCGCCTCAAGTCGATGCTGCTGGCGGGCGAGGCGGACCTGATCCTGACGACCGAGAGCGAGCCGGACGCGGCCGGCGAGATGCTGGAGAAGTCGGACCTCGTCTGGGTCGGCGCGCCCGGGGGCAACGCCTGGACCGCGCGGCCGATCCGGCTGGCCTTCGAGAACAACTGCATCTTCCGCGGCGCCGCGCAGACCGCGCTCGACAAGGCCGGGATCACCTGGGAGATGGGCGTGACCTCCGAGACGACGCGCACCATCGAGGCCTTCGTCTCCGCCGATCTCGGCGTCCATGCCTCGATCGAGGGCACCGTCAGCCCGCGGCTGGAGAAGATCGCCCATAACGGCGCCCTGCCCCCGCTGCCGCAGGTCGGCATCAACATGTACCTGGCCGAGGGCGCGGACGAGCTGACCCGCGCGCTGGCCGAGCAGGTGCGCGACGCCTATGCGGGCGGCGTGAACGACGCCCCGGTCGAGGCGCTGGCCGCCCAGTAAGGCGCGGGGCGCGGCGGCGGAACCGGGCGCGGAACCGGGGGGCGGCGCGGGCGCGCAGGCGCCGCTTCCCCGCCCTGCGCGGGCGCGCAGGCCCTTCCCTTTCGCGCCGCCTTGTGGCGGTATGCGCCGGCATATTCGACGGAGGAGCCGCCCCATGTTCATCGCCCGCACGCGACCCGCTTCCGCCCCGCGGTCCGCCCCCGGCCTCCGGGTCCTGCTCGGCGCCGCCGCGCTCGGCGCGCTCGGCGCCTGTTCCGTCGGCGACCTGTGGGAGGAGACCCCCGAGGTCGAGGTCCAGGTCCTCGCCCCCTCCCAGCCGCAGCAGCGCGAGACGGTGGGCCAGGTCGAGGTCAGCGAACGCCGGGCGGTGGAGCGGGTCGACCGGCTCGAGATCGGGCGCGTCCA
Organism: Rhodovulum sp. DZ06; assembly: GCF_050586345.1. Classification (NCBI taxonomy): domain Bacteria; kingdom Pseudomonadati; phylum Pseudomonadota; class Alphaproteobacteria; order Rhodobacterales; family Paracoccaceae; genus Rhodovulum; species Rhodovulum sp. DZ06. Next base: position 66,813 of record NZ_JBOCEF010000011.1, on the reverse strand, counting down.
CGAGGGGCTGATGCTCTCGGCCTTCGGCACGGCGCCCCGCCAGGACTGGTTCTCGGCCAGGCTCGAGCCGCGGCGCGAGGGGCTGCCCGGCCCGGACGGGTTCATCGAGTTCGATTTCGTCGCCGCCCCGCCCGAGCTGAACGGGTTCAGCGCGGCCGAGACGCCGGGCAGCGCGACCCAGCGCGCGATGCGCGCCGACGCCGCGATCGAGGAGGCGAACCTGGCCGGGGCCGCCGGGCTGCGGGTCCATGCCGCCGGCAACGCCGCCGCGATCCGCCTCGCGCCCCCAGCCGCCGCCGAGGAGTGACGCCGCCCCGCCTGCCCCGCGCGCGCAGGTGAAAGCAGATGAAAAAGGCCGGCGGCGCTGAATGCGCCGCCGGCCTTTTTCATCGGGATCCCGGGGGAAGGCGCGGGGGGCGAAGGCTCAGGCCTCCTCCTCCTCGTCCTCGAACTCCACGATCTCGATGCCGTTCGAATTGGCCGAGAGCGCGATCCGCCCGGTCTTGAGCTGCATCGCCAGCTCGCCGAACGCCGCGCGGCGCCAGCCGGACATGGCGGGCACGTCGGGCGCGTCCTCGTTCGCGATCCGGGTCAGGTCGTCCGAGCTCGCCAGCAGCTTCTGCGCCACCCCGATCTCATCCGCCCGCGCCTTCAGCAGCACCTTCAAGAGGTCCGTAAGGGCGCCGGCCCCCGGCTTGGCCGGACCGCCGCCGGCGCGCTTTTCCGGCGCCACCTCCGGGCCCGCCTCGCCCTCGGCCACGGCCGCGAGGATCCCCTCGGCCGCGTCGCCCTTGCGCGCCTCGCGCAGCAGCAGGCGCGAGCGGCCGAGCTCGTCCATGTCCTTCGGGCGGTTCGAGGCGACCTCCAGCAGCGCGTCGTCCTTCATCAGGCGCGAGCGGGGGATGTCCTTCTCCTGCGCCCGGGCCTCGCGCCACTTGGCCAGCGCCTTGACCACGGCGAGGAACCGGCCGTCCGAGGACCGGGTCTTCACCCGCCGCCAGGCCTCCTCCGGGTCGTTCCGGTAGGTGTCCTCGGAGGTCAGCGCGCGCATCTCCTCCAGCACCCAGGCGGCGCGGCCGGATTTCTTCAGGCGCTTGTCCAGCGTCTCGTAGATCCGGCGCAGGTGGGTGACGTCGGCGATGGCGTAGTCGAGCTGCTTGTCCGTCAGCGGGCGGCGGGCCCAGTCGGTGAAGCGGCTGGACTTGTCGAGCTTGGCGGAGGCGATCTTGCGCACCAGCGTCTCGTAGCCGACCTGGTCGCCATAGCCGCAGACCATGGCCGCGACCTGGGTGTCGAAGAACGGCGCCGGGATCTGGCCCGAGAGCTTCCAGAAGATCTCGATGTCCTGGCGGGCGGCGTGGAACACCTTGACGGTGTTCGGGGCCTGCATCAGCGCCATCAGCGGCGCGAGGTCGATGCCCTCGGCCAGCGGGTCGACGATGGCGGCGCCGTCATTGGACGACAGGTCCCCGTCGACGGGATGGGCCAGCTGCACCAGGCACAGCTGCGGCCAGTACGTGCGTTCGCGAAGGAACTCCGTATCGACGGTGACGTAGGGGTGTTTCGCGCATTCCTCGCAGAACGCAGCGAGGGCCTCGGTATCCGTGATGATGTTCATACTTCGGCTTCTTAACGGCCTGCGGGGCGGGAGTCTGCCTCGGCCGGGCACGGTTCAAGGCAAGGGCGACGAACCGACGCATAGCAGGCGCGGAGGCGATTGGAAAGCGCGCGACCGCCGCAGGGGCGCGCCGGGGGCCGCCTGATGGGCGGCGCGGGGGCCGCACGGGGGCCGCACAGGGGAAGGCAAGCGGCCGCACAGGGGGATGCACGGGAGGCGCACGGGGGCCGCACGGGGGGGGCGCAAGGCGCGCGCCGGGGCCGCGGCGACGGGCGCGGGCGGCGCCGCCCCGGCCGTCCCGGCCGCCCCGGGCGTGGCCGCCGCGCGACAGGGCGCCCGCGCCGCGGGGCCGCCGGGGCCGTTCACGGCGCTGCGTCTCGACTCGCGGCCCCGCGGCTGATAGCGGCAGGCCCGATCGGAGGCCGCGGCGACCGCGCGGTTCCGCACTTCATCCGAAAGGCCGGGCCCCGCGCCCGGCGCCGCCAGCGCGCAGGGAGGCGCCGCCCATGTCCGTCACGGACCTCTGGAAGAACACGTTCGGCCTGATGGTGTCGCGCCCCGCGCGCTACCAGGTGGCCGCGCTGTGCTGGCGCGACGGGCCCTCGGGGCCCGAGATCCTGCTCGTCACCTCGCGCGACACCGGCCGCTGGGTGCTGCCCAAGGGCTCGCCCAAGCGCGGGCGCAAGGGCTCCGAGATGGCCGCGGAAGAGGCGTGGGAGGAGGCGGGGGTGATCCCGGCCGACCGCCCGGCGCGGGACATCGGGGCCTATCGCTATGACAAGCGGCTCGAGGGCGGGCTGACCGAGCGGACCGAGGTGGAGGTGTTCGCCTTCGAGGTCGCCGCGCTGGCCGAGGCGTTTCCCGAGGCGCATGAGCGCCGCCGCGAATGGATGACGCCGGCGGCCGCGGCCGCGTCGGTGGATGAGCCGGACCTGGCCGCGCTGCTGCGCGGCTTCGTCCGCCCGGGGGGCGACGCGGCCTGAGGGGGCCCGCGCCCGGAGATGACTGCAAGGGGGGAGGGCCCATGTCCGACAAGCGCAACGATTACCAGTGGAAGACGCTGGACAAGGACCTGAACCGGCTGTCCTCGCTGGAACAGGCGACGATGCATGTCTCGCGCCCGCTGGTGGGGCTGGGCGTGGGGATGATCTTCATCGCCCTCGCCGCGCTCTTCGCCGGGGCCTCGACCTCCGGCTCCCCGGAAACCTGGATCATGGCCGCCGCGGCCGCCTTCGGGGCCTACATGGCGCTGAACATCGGCGCCAACGACGTGGCCAACAACATGGGCCCGGCGGTGGGCGCCAAGGCGCTGTCGATGGTCGGCGCCATCGCCATCGCCGCGGTGTGCGAGAGCGCGGGCGCGCTGCTGGCCGGGGGCGACGTGGTCTCGACCATCTCCAAGGGGATCGTCGACCCGGCGGCGGTGGAGACGAAGGCCGTGTTCATCGGCGCGATGCTGGCGGCGCTGCTCTCGGCCGCGCTCTGGGTCAACATCGCCACCTGGGTCGGGGCGCCGGTGTCGACCACCCACTCGGTGGTCGGCGGGGTGATGGGCGCGGGCGTCGCGGCGGCGGGTTTGACAGCTGTCAACTGGCCGACCATGGGCGCGATCGCGGCGAGCTGGGTGATCTCGCCCCTCCTGGGCGGCGTGATCGCGGCGGCGCTGCTGGCGCTGATCAAGGCCAAGGTGATCTATACCGAGGACAAGATCGCCGCCGCCCGCCGCTGGGTGCCGATCCTGATCGGGCTGATGGCGGCGGCCTTCGGCGCGTACCTCGCGCTCAAGGGCCTCAAGCGCATCGTGAAGATCGACATGGGCCTGGCGCTGATGATCGGCGTCGCGGTCGGCGTGGCCGCCTGGGCCGCCGCGGTGCCGCTGATCCGGCGCCAGTCCGAGGGGATGGAGAACCGCAACCGCTCGCTCAAGGCCCTGTTCGGGATGCCGCTGGTGCTGTCGGCGGCGCTGCTGAGCTTCGCGCACGGGGCCAACGACGTCGCCAACGCGGTCGGCCCGCTGGCGGCGATCGTGCACGCGATGGAGGCGGGCGGCTTCGCGGCCAAGGTGGCGATCCCGGTCTGGGTCATGGTGATCGGGGCCTTCGGCATCTCCTTCGGCCTGATCCTGTTCGGGCCGAAGCTGATCAGGATGGTCGGCGCGCAGATCACCAAGCTCAACCCGATGCGGGCCTATTGCGTGGCGCTCTCGGCCGCGGCGACGGTGATCGTGGCGAGCTGGCTCGGCCTGCCCGTCTCCTCGACGCATATCGCGGTGGGCGGCGTGTTCGGCGTCGGCTTCTTCCGCGAATGGCATGCCGAGCGGCGGGTGCGGATGCTCAACAAGAATCGCCCGGCCAAGCGGCTGGCGGAGGGTGAGCGGCGGCGGCGCAAGCTGGTGCGACGCTCGCATTTCATGACCATCGTCGCGGCCTGGGTGATCACGGTGCCGGCGACGGCGCTGCTGTCGGGCGTGCTCTACTTCGCGCTGGAAGCCGCGCTGTTCTGAGCGGCCGCGGGCCCGGGGCACGGGCCGGGCTGCGGGCGGGGCGACGACGGCAAAGCCCCCGCGCGAGAGGATCGCGCGGGGGCTTTTCTTCGTGCCGGCGGCTCAGAATTCCTGGAGCTGCGGGCGCTCGCCCACCGTGACGTGGTCGATCTCCTCGGCCGCGAAGCCGCGGATCAGCGCCGGGATCATCATCGTCACCAGCACGAAGATCGGCAGGCCCACCACGGTGATCACCTGCTGGAGCGCGGTCAGCCCCGCGTCCCCGGCCAGCACGATCAGCATCGCCGCCACCAGCCCCTCGGCCGCGCCCCAGAACACCCGCTGGTGGGTGGGGCCGGGATGCGGCTCTCCGGTGCAGAGCATGTCGACCACCAGCGAGGCGGAATCCGAGGAGGTGGCGAAGAAGATCGCCACGATCACCACGCCCACGCCCTGCACGAAGGCGGCGAGGGGGAAGTTCTCGAAGAAGGCGAACATGGCCAGCGGCACGCTGTCCGAGACCGCGCGGCTGAGCGCGCCGGCCGCCTCGCCCATCTCGGCCCGGGCGGCGGCGCCGATGCCGTCGATCTCCATCGCCTGCCAGCCGAAGATCGCGAACCAGACCAGCGTGAACAGCGACGGCGCCAGCAGCACGCCGAACACGAATTCGCGCACCGTGCGCCCGCGGCTGATGCGGGCCACGAACAGGCCGATGAAGGGCGACCAGGTCACCGTCCAGGCCCAGTAGAACACCGTCCAGCCGCCCTGCCAGCCCCAGGCGTCGGTGCTGGGGTTGCCGTCCGCCAGCATGTCGTTCCAGAAGGCGAGGCGCGGCAGGTTGCCGATATAGAGCCCGAAGGTCTCCACCACGCCGCGCAGCAGGAACAGGGTGGATCCGGTGACCAGCACGAACACCATCAGCGCCACCGCCATGGCGATGTTGATTTTGGACAGGAGCTTCACCCCCTTGTCGAGCCCGGCGACGATGGAGCCGACGGCGACGACGGTGAGGACGGCGAGGATGGCGACCTTCACCCCCGCCCCGTCGCCGATCCCGAACAGGGCCGACAGCCCCGCGGCGATCTGCGAGGAGCCGAGCCCGAGCGAGACGGCGACGCCGAACAGGGCGCCGAGCACGGCGGCGATGTCGATGGCCTTGCCGACCGGGCCGTGGATCCCCTCCTTCAACAGCGGCCAGAACACCGAGCTGACGCGCACCGGCAGGTCATGGCGGTTGATGAAATAGGCGAAGGCGAGGCCCGGCAGGGTGAAGATGGTCCAGGTGTGCAGCCCGAGATGGTAGATGGCGATGGAGATCGCGTCGCGCGCGGCCTCGGTCGAATGCGGCTCCCCCCCCGGGAAGGGGGGCGCGGCGAAATGCGAGATCGGCTCGGCCACCCCCCAGAACATCAGCACGGCGCCGATGCCGCCGGCGAAGAGCATGGTGAACCAGGACAGGTTGTCATAGGCCGGTTTCTCGCCCTTGCGCCCGAGGCGGATATGCCCGTGGCGGGACATGGCGGCCCAGACCAGGAAGCCCAGCCAGACATTGACCCCGAGGATGAAGAACCAGCCGAGCTTGGCGACGATCCAGGCCCGCCCGGCGGCGAAGGCGTCGCCGATGGGTCCGGGAAAGAGGATCAGCGCGAGGACGAAGAGGACGGTGAACCCGGCCGAGACGAAGAAGATGACGGGGTCCGTGCGCAGTCCCAACCTGCGGGCGAGGGTCTCCATGATGCGTCTCCTTTTGAGGGGAGGGGGGCGAGCGGGCGAGGGCGTGCGGCCAGCCAAGCGGAATTCGGCGGCCGACGCCATGAAGAATGCCCCGGCAGGTGGAAAGATCGAAAGACCGCACGGGGACGTGATCTGAAAAGGGGTTGAAATGGCGCCGCATATTCCCGCGGATTGCGCGATTATTTCAGGGCATGTTCAGGAAGGCCCTCGGCGCGGCGCGCAGTCCCCCCGCGCCGCGACCGCGCGCGATATGAAAAAGCGCCCGCGCGATCGCTCGCGCAGGCGCTGACATGCCCCTGGGGCATGGGCTTGGGGGACGGGCCCGCCTCCGGGCCGCGGCTCAGCCCCGGCGGCGCAGGACGCCGAAGCCCGCAAGGGCGGCGGGCAGCAGCGCGAGGCCCGCGGGGAGGGGGACGTCGGAGATGGGGGTGAGGAGGAAGCCCGTCGGCGCCCCCCCGTCGAGGCCCATGCCCACGATGTGACCCGTGTCGGAAATCCCCAGCGCCCAGCGCAGGTCGACCACGTCGTCCACCATATCCTCAAGGAGGACGACGCCCTGTTCACTGGTCCAGAGCGAGGCCTTGGGCGGCTCGATCCAGACGGAGGTCTGGCCCACCACCGCGCCGGCGCTGTTGATGTCGTGGCCCAGTTCCAGGGTCACCCCGGCGAGGAGCGCGCTCCCCCCAATCCAGGCCGAAACCCCGCCGGACACGTCCGTCACGAGGGCCTTGGCGTCTTCGTCGACGTGCCAGAGCATCTGGTGGGACGCGTTGATTGCATCGGGAACCACGCCCGGGATGGTGGCCAGGTCGACGACCGCGTGTCCGCCCTCCGGCGTCCAGAGCGACGCGAAGTCCATGCCCTCCGACAGCAGCGGATTCCAGCCGGGCTCGGGATGCGTGGCCACCGCCCAGGTGAGGACAGTGCCGTCGGGGGCGATGTCCCTGACATTGACCGAGGTCCCGATGACGGTCGCGCCATAGCTCTGCACGAGCACAGGGGGCGCCGAAGACGGAGCGCCGATCGAGATCATCCCCCGCCCCTCATCCCAATAAAACGCCCCGGTGGACAAGCCTTCGCCCACGAGCTGGCCGGCATCGTTCAGCGCGACGCCCGAGGCGCCGGCGGGGCCGATGAACTGCATCCCCTCCGCCTGGTCCCAGAAAAACGGCCGGCCGTCCACCTGGCCCGTCACCTGGCCATGGGTGTTGATCGCGGCGGCCTCGCCCGCCCCGAGAACCTGCATCCCCGTGGCCGGGTCCCAGACCAGCGCGTTTCCGCCGCCCCGTCCGACCACCTGCCCGGCATCGTTGACCCCCAGGGCCCATTCCATCCCCGTGATCCACCTGAGCTTGTAGCCCGTGACAACCGCCTCGGCCGCGCCGGGCGCAAGGCACAGACCCAGGAGAACCGCCGCCACCGGCGCCCCCCCACATCTTCAAAGCGAACATGATGATCTCCCCAGATGGTTTCCCCACAAACCGCTGAGATCCTCAGTATTCCGAATGGGCGGGCTCCACCGTGACGCGATCATTCACGACCGATACATGAAAAAAGCAAAAGGGCCGCCCGGTCCGGGCGGCCCTTTTCAGGTCCGGCGATGGCGCGCGCCTCACCCCTTCGGCATGTACCGCAGGCCCAGCTCGCGCAGCGCCTCGTTGGTCGGGACCGAGGGCGCGCCCATCATCAGGTCCTCGGCGCGCTGGTTCATCGGGAACATGATGACCTCGCGGATGTTCTCGGCATCGGCCAGCAGCATCACCATCCGGTCCACGCCCGGCGCGATGCCGCCATGGGGCGGGGCGCCGAACTTGAACGCGTTGATCATGCCGCCGAAGTTCTCGTCCACGAATTCCTTCGAGTGGCCGACGATCTCGAACGCCTTGTACATGATCTCCGGCTTGTGGTTCCGGATGGCGCCCGAGGACAGCTCCACGCCGTTGCAGACGATGTCGTACTGGTAGCCGAGCACGTCGAGCGGATCCTGCGTCTCCAGCGCCTCGAGCCCGCCCTGGGGCATGGAGAACGGGTTGTGGCTGAAGTCGAGCTCGCCCGTCTCCGGGTCCTTCTCGTACATCGGGAAGTCGACGATCCAGGCGAACTTGAACTCGTTCTTCCAGTCCTCGTTCGGCTGGGTTTCGGCCCAGATGGCGTTGCGGGCGCGGCCGGCGATGTCGATGAACTTGGCGGGCTCGCCCGCGAGGAAGAAGGCGGCGTCGCCGAGGCCGAGGCCGAGCTGCCGGCGGATGGCCTCGGTGCGCTCGGGGCCGATGTTCTTGGCGAGCGGGCCGGCGCCGACGGTCTCGCCGCCCTCCTCGCGCCAGAAGATGTAGCCCATGCCGGGCAGACCTTCCTTCTGGGCCCAGGAGTTCATGCGGTCGCAGAACTTGCGGGAGCCGCCGCCGGGGGCGGGGATGGCGCGGACCTCGCAGCCCTCCTGCTCGACGATCTTGGCGAAGATGGCGAAGCCGGAGCCGCGGAAGTGCTCGGAGACGACCTGCATCTCGATCGGGTTGCGCAGGTCGGGCTTGTCGGAGCCGTATTTGAGCATCGACTCGCGGTACGGGATGCGCGGGAATTCGGCGGTGACGGGGCGGCCGCCCCCGAACTCCTCGAACACGCCGCGCATGACCGGCTCGATGGCCTGGAAGACGTCTTCCTGGGTGACGAAGCTCATCTCCATGTCGAGCTGGTAGAACTCGCCCGGGGAGCGGTCGGCGCGCGGGTCTTCATCGCGGAAGCAGGGGGCGATCTGGAAGTAGCGGTCGAAGCCCGCCATCATGATCAGCTGCTTGAACTGCTGCGGCGCCTGCGGCAGGGCGTAGACCTTGCCCGGGTGCAGGCGGCTGGGCACGATGAAGTCGCGCGCGCCCTCGGGCGAGGAGGCGGTGAGGATCGGGGTCTGGAACTCGGTGAAGCCCTGGGAGACCATGGAGTTGCGCAGGGAGGCGATGACCTTGGCGCGCAGCATGATGTTCTGGTGCAGCTTCTCGCGGCGCAGGTCGAGATAGCGATAGGTGAGGCGGGTTTCCTCGGGGTACTCGATGTCGCCGAAGACGGGGAGCGGGAGCTCGTCCGCCTCGCCCAGCACCTCGAGCTCGCGCACGAAGATCTCGACCTCGCCCGTCGGCAGCTTGGGGTTCACCAGCTCGGGGTCGCGGGCCTTCACCTCGCCGTCGATGCGGATGCACCATTCGGAGCGGACCTTCTCGACGTCCTTGAAGGCGGGGCTGTCCGGGTCGGCGAGGACCTGGGTCATGCCGTAATGGTCGCGCAGGTCGATGAACAGGATGCCGCCGTGATCGCGCACGCGGTGGACCCAGCCGGAGAGGCGGACGGTCTGGCCCACGTGCTCGGCGCGAAGGTCGGCGCAGGTGTGGGAGCGGTAGGCGTGCATGGCGTGTCTCCGGGGCGAGGTTCGGTGGCGACGTTCGGTCTGGCGCGCGGACGCGCGCACGGGTCGGGGCCGGATACGCCCGTTCGGGGGGGATATGTCAAGGGTGGAGGCGCGGGGTGGGCGGTTCAGTAGCGGAAATCCCACTGGGTCAGGTGCATCCCCGCGCAGCCGCGCAGCACCACCTCGCCGCCGTCGAAGGACAGCACCAGGTCGGGGCCGTTGATCGAGGGCAGCAGGTCGAAGGGGGTGAGGCCGAGGGCGGTGAGGTTGATCACGTCGCGGCCCTGCTGGAAGTCCATGATGAAGCCGCGGCCGCCCGAGAGGTTGAACTCGAACTCCGTCCCCTCGGCCTCGCCGAACAGGTCCTCGGCGTCGATGCGCGGGTCGGCGGCGGCGGGGGCCGCGGCCTCGGGCGGCGCGGCGAAGAGGGAAGCGATGGGGTCGCCCCCCTGCCCCGGGTCCTGCCCCGTTTCCTGCCCGGCCTCCTGCGGCGCGGTCTCCTGCTCCGGCTGTCGCGGCGCCCGGCGCGGGGGGAGCGGCGGCAGCGCCTCGGCCCCCGGTCCCTTGGCCTTGCGCCCGCGGGGGCGCTTGCGCGGCCCGCTCATGGCGCGGCCATGCCGTGATAGAAGAACACGCCCATGCCGGCGGTGAAGAGCGCGCAGCCCGCGATCCCGTGCATGGCCGAGACGGTGAGCAGGCCGCGCTTCGGCCCGGCCTCGAGATAGGCCAGCGCGAAGAGGGCGCCGCCGAGGCCCGAGAGGACAACCGCGATCCAGTTGTTCAGGAACAGGTGCGCCAGGCCGAACACCGCCCCGTTCGCCGCCACCGCCCAGGCGCGCGACGGGAACAGGGGCGCGTAGCGCTCGAAGAACAGGGTGCGGAACAGCACCTCCTGCGGCAGGGCCGAGACGAGCGGGTAGAGCAGCATCACCATCACCCAGGTGCGCGGCATGTGGATCGGCAGGCCGAACAGCGCCTCGGGGCGCAGGGCGGCCATGGCGGCGAGGCTGGCGCCCATCGTCGCGACGCCGACGGCGAGGGTCCAGACCCAGCCGCGGACGGTCGGCGGGTGGATGCGCTCGAGCCAGCGGAACCCCTCGGCCCGGCGCAGCAGGAAGAGGGCGAAGGCGAGGGCGGCGAACATCACCGGCCACATCGCCGAGGCGGGCAGCAGGAAGGCGAGCGCCAGCGGCATCCCGAGATAGAGGGCCGCGAACTCGGCCCCCAGCACCGCCCGGGCGCGCCCGCCCAGGCCGCCGAAAGCCGCGGCGGGGGCTTGCCCGCCCCCGCCCCGGTCCATGTTCATCGCGCCTGCGCCGCCCGCCATGAAAGCCGTTCTCCGCCCCTTGGTTGCGTGAACCCAACAAGTGGGGGCGCGCGGGGCGGAGTCCAGACCGTAACGCGGCGTCAGCGCACCATGCCGTTGGAGAAATGCTCGTGCAGCCCGAGCGAGAACAGCGCCAGCCCGGCCAGCGCGTGCATGGCGCAGACGGTGACCAGCGCCCGGCGCCGCCCGGCCTTGAGGTAGCCGATGGAGAAGAAGAAGCCCCCGAGCCCCGCGAACACCACCGCCGGCCAGTTGCCGTAGAAGAGATGGGCGAGCGCGAACACCCCGGCGTTGGCCAGCGCCGCGACGGCCTGGTTGGGGAACAGCGCGCCGTAGCGTTCGAAGAACAGGATGCGCCAGATCACCTCCTGCGGCAGGACCGAGACGGTGGGATAGACCAGCAGCACAAGCGCCCAGGTCTTCGGCGCCTCGAGCGGCATGGCCAGCAGCCGCTCGGGCCAGAACGCCAGGATCGGCGGCAGGGCGAGGACCGCGGCGCCGAGACCGATGATCGCCACGCGGCCCCAGTCCTCGGGGCGCGGGGCGAAGAGGCGGCGCTTCCAGGTGAAGCCCGGCATCCGGTGCAGGATCAGCAGGGCGAAGAGGAGCGAGCCGATCAGCATCGGCCACATCGCGGTCGGCTCCAGCGCGAAGGCGAGCATCAGCGGCATGGCGATGTAGATCACCGAGAACTCGGTCCACAGCGCCGCCGCGGCCTCGCGCGACAGTTGGGCCGAGCGGCGGCGGGTGAAGGCGCGCGGCGCCGCGGGCGGCAGGGCCGCGGCGTGGTCGCGCAGCGCCCGGGCCGCGAGGGCGCGGCGGCTGATGCGCTGCGCGGGGGCCGCCGGGGCCGCCGGGGCGTCGAAGCCCGCGGGGTGGGAGAAGGACGGGAACACGCTGGAGAAATCGAGGTAAGCCATGCCGGTCTCCGGGAACACGGATCCTTCACGAAGCCTGTTTCAAGCGCGCAAAGAATCACTCTGACGCTGGGAGACCCTTCTGCCACCCCAGACTTCAAAACCAATGTCAACGATAGATATTCAGAAAAGGTAACCGCGCGCTCCGGCCCCGCCCGGAAACCGCGCCCGGGCGCGCCTTGACGGCGGCGGGCGGCGGCGCGGAGGGTCGACAAGCGGCCCGCGCGCCGATAGAAGGCCAGCGATTCCGAGGACGCGCCCTTGACCGCGCGCCCGCGCGTCGCGACATCGGTCGCGGGGGGCGGGCCGACGGGCGCCGCCCCGCCCATTCGTTCGCCGCCGCGCGCGCCCCGCACCGGGGCGGCGCAGCCCAGCCCGGCCCCTCGCGCCGGAGAAGGAAAAGGACCGCTCCATGGAGAACGTTCTTCTCGTCGTCGAGCTGATCCTCGCGCTGTTCATCATCGTCGTCGTGCTGCTGCAGCGCTCCGAGGGCGGCGCGCTGGGCATCGGCGGCGGCGGCGGCGGCGGCGTGGTGTCGGGCCGCGGGGCCGCGACCGCGCTGACCAAGGTGACCTGGGCGCTGGCGGCGGCCTTCTTCGCGGTGGCGCTGGCGCTGACGGTGCTGGCCGCCGAACGCTCGGCCACCCGCTCGGTCATCAACGGCGAAGCGGGCGTCGAGGCCCCGGCGGGCGACCTGACCCCGCCCTCGGCCGACGGCGCCGATCTGCCGAGCGACCTGCAGGACCTGATCGCCCCCCCGCCGGGCGCCAACCCGCTGATCCCGCCCGCGGCGGAATGACGCGCGAGGGACCCTCGGCATGAGCGACGCGGACAAGCGCGACGAGGAAGGCGCGGCCCAGGGGCCGCGCCTTTCGCGTCAGGAGGGGGGCGCGGCGGGCGCCGATGCGGCGCCGGCGGCCCCCGCCGAGGAGGCCGCGCGGCCCGACGGGCGCGGCAAGGCGCGGGGGAACGCGGAGGCGCCCGCGCGCGCGCCGCTGAAGGCCGGGCGGTCTGCGTTCGGGCGGCTCGCCGCCTTCGCCGACCGGGTCTCGGCCATCCTGCATGACGCGCTCTCGGCCGCGCTGGACCGGGCCGAGGCTTCGCCCGTCCGCGCCGCGCTGCTGATCGTCCTCGTCACCCTCGCCGTCGCGCTGCCGGGGCTGACCATCCTGCCCCCGACCGACCGGGACGAGTCGCGCTTCGTCCAGGCCTCGCGGCAGATGCTGCAGAGCGGGGATTTCATCGACATCCGCTTCCAGGACGCGCCGCGCTGGAAGAAGCCCGCGGGCATCTACTGGGCGCAGGCGGGGTCGGTCGCGGGCGCCTCGGCGCTGGCCGGGCGGGACCTGTCGGGCGAGGTCTGGGCGTATCGCATCCCCTCGATCCTCGGGGCGCTGGCCGCGGGGCTGGGGCTGGCCTGGGGCGTCGCGCCGCTGATCGGGCGGCGGGCGGCGGTGCTGGCGGGGGTGATGCTCCCGGCCTCGGCGCTGCTGGCGGCGGAGGCGAACATCGCCAAGACCGACGCGCTGCTGCTGGGGCTCTCGGTCCTGGCCATGGGCGCGTATTTCCGGCTGCTGGCGCTGCATCGGCCCGAGGCGGGGGTGGTCGCGCAGGCGGAATCGCGGCGGCTGAGCCTGCTGTTCTGGGGGCTGATCGGGGCCGGGTTCCTGGTGAAGGGGCCGATCGTGCTGATCCCGGCCTTCGGCGCGGCGCTGGTGCTGGGCGTCGCGGAACGCTCGCTCCGCCCGCTGGGAGCGATGGGCTGGCGCTGGGGGCCGCCGCTGGCGCTGCTGATCGCGGCGCCCTGGTACATCGCCATCGGGATCCAGACCGACGGCGCCTTCTTCGAGGAGGCGCTGCTGAAGGACCTTCTGGGCAAGGTGGTCGAGGGCAAGGAGAGCCACGGCGCCCCGCCCGGGACCTATGCCGCGGTGTTCTGGGCGGTGTTCTGGCCCTGGGCGCCGCTGCTGCTCGCCATCCTTCCGGCGCTGCGCCGCTGGCGCGAGGCGCCGGTGCTGCCGCTGCTGGCCTGGGCGGTTCCCGCCTGGCTGGTGTTCGAGTTCACGCCGACCAAGCTGCCGCATTACGTGCTGCCCGCCCTGCCCCCCGTCGCGGCGCTGATCGCCTGGGGGCTGGAGGCGCGGCCCGCCGACCCCTCCGCGCCCCGCTGGCGGCGCATTCTGCCCGCTTTCCTGTTCGGGCTGGTGGCGGCGGTGCTGGTCGTGGCGGCGGGGATCGCCCCGGCGGCGATCCAGCTGTGGAACGGCCAGGACCTCGACTGGGCCGCGGCGCTCGCGGGCTTCGCGCTGGCGCTGGTCGCCGCGCCGCTGTGCCTCGGGGCCGTGCGGCTGCTGGCCTCGGGGCGCTACGGGCGGGCGGCGGCGCCGATGCTGGTCTCGGCGGTGCTGCTCTTCGCGGCGCTGCTGCAATTCGCGCTGCCCGCGACGCGCTTCGGCCAGCCCTCGGTGCGGATGGCCGGGATCGCGGCGCCCTGGACGGCCTGCCTCGGCGCGCCCCCGGCGGCGACGAAGTACAACGAACCGAGCCTGGTGTTCCTGCAGGGCGGCGACACGGCGATGTTCCGCGAGGCGGACGCCGCGGCGTATCTCGCCGGGGGCGCGGGGCGGCTCGTGTGGGCCGTGGACGGGCGCATGGACGCGCCGCTGGCGGAGGCGGGGCTGGAGGCGCAGGAGCTGGCGCGCTTCACCGGCTTCAACCTCAATGGCGGCAAGCGCCAGGTGCACCGGCTGCTGGCCGTGGCCGGGGATCCGGCGGTGGAGGCCTGCCGGGCCGTGTTCGCCGCGCAGGACGAAGCGCGGGAGGCCGCCGCGCCCGCTGCGGCGCGTTAACGCTCTCTCAACGGGTTCTGGTTGGCCCGGGGGGGCGGATTCGCTATACCCCGGGCCGACCGCACCCGACCGACGCCGATTGAAAGCCGCACGCCATGACCGACGCCACGACCGGCGCGACCACGGGCCTCGCCCGACCGCGCATCACCGTGATCGCACCGATGAAGAACGAGGCGGAGAATGTCGGCAAGCTGGCCGACGACATCGCCGAGGCCTGCGCGGGGCTGGCCCCGTTCGAGGCGATCTTCGTCAATGACGGCTCGGATGACGACACTTCGGGGGCCATCGCCGCGGCCCGCGCGCGTCATCCCTGGCTGCGCGAGATCCGGCACGCGCAGAGCTGCGGGCAGTCCGCGGCGGTCCGCTCGGGGGTTCTCGCCGCCCGCGCGCCGATCTGCGCGACGCTGGACGGGGACGGGCAGAACCCGCCGTCCGAGATCCCGAACCTCGTGGCGCCGCTGCTGGGCGATTCCTCGGGGCGCATCGGGCTGGTGGCCGGGCAGCGGGTGGCGCGGCAGGACACGTCCTCGAAGCTCATCGCCTCGCGCCTCGCCAACACCCTGCGCGCGCGGCTTCTGAAGGACGACACCCGCGACACCGGCTGCGGGCTGAAGGCCTTCCCGCGCGAGGTGTTCCTGGCCCTGCCGTTCTTCGACCACATCCACCGGTATCTCCCTGCGCTGGTGAAGCGCGAGGGGCTGGAGGTGGCGCTGGTCGACGTCTCCCACCGCGCGCGCGAGGCGGGGGCGTCGAACTACACCAATATCGGCCGCGCCATGGTCGGCGCGCTGGACCTGGTCGGGGTCTGGTGGCTGATGCGCCGGCGCAAGGTGGCGCAGGTGGTCCATACCGACCCCGCGCAGGCGGAGGACGCGGCGTGATCGAGTGGCTGATGGGCGTGCTGGGGGCGGACAGCCGGGCCGAGCTGGCCTGGGTGGCGGTCGGCCTCGGTGGCCAGCTGCTGTTCACCGCGCGGTTCCTGGTGCAGTGGATCGCCTCGGAGAAGGCGCGCAAGTCGGTTGTGCCGACGGCGTTCTGGTGGTTCTCGATCGGCGGGGCGGCGGTGCTGCTGGCCTATGCGATCTACCGGGCGGACCCGGTCTTCATCCTGGGCCAATCGATGGGCTTCTTCATCTATGCGCGCAACCTGTGGTTCATCCGCGATGAGAAACGCGCCGCGCTGGCCGAGGCGGCGCTGGGCGACGGCGAGGGCGTGATGGCCGATCCCGCCTCGCTGGCCGATCCCGCGGATGTGGGCGCGGGCAAGCGCGAGGGCTGAGCGGCCCTTTTCCGGCGCGGCACGGCACGGTCCCGCACGGCCTGGACCCGAACATGCAAACGCCCCACATGCAAACGCCCCGCGCCGGGATCCCGGCGCGGGGCGTTTCGCGTTTCCGGCCCGCTTCAGCGCCGCGGCGCGGCGGCGTGGATCGGGCGCGGCAGGCTGTCGAGGAAGGCGGCGAAGGCGGCGGCGATCTCGGCCTTCGGGGCCTGGGCGTTATGCGTGTATCCCAGCCGCGCCAGCGCGCCCTCGCCCAGCGCCGTGCGCAGCACCGCGTAATCGGCGATCTGCGTCTCCCAGCTCAGGCCCATGTCCCGCGCCTCGGCCAGCGCAGCGTCGATCATCCGGGCCGCATCCGAGGCGACGGGGGGCAGCGCCCCCGGCCCCAGCTCGGCCCGCACGTGGCCCAGCACCCGGTCCCGCAAGGACCGCTGCTCCACCGGGCTCAGCGCGCCCACCTGTTCATCCCGGATCCGCATCACCATGCGCGTGCATCCTTCCCGTGTCGCTCTCGGCCCCAAGCCTGCCCCGGCGCCCCCTGCGCAGGCAAGCGAAGCGGCGCCGCGGGGGCGGAGGGGCGGGGCGCCGGGGCGGGCGCTTTCAAGGATCCTTTGAAACAGCTTTCCGCCGCCTTCCGCGCCGTTCGCACTTGCAACATCGGCATGTTCCCCCGTTCAATGAACCGTTCGATAAAAAATGCGCCGGATTCGCGGCGAGGCGGAACAGGGGGAGAGGGGCGATGCCCGAGGGTCATGGCTGGCTGAGCACGCATGTTCTGGACACGGCGTCGGGGTCCCCGGCGGCGGGGATGCGGATCGAGCTCTATCGCCTCTCCGCCGACAGCCGCGAGCTGATCCACGAGGCGGTCACCAATGCCGACGGGCGCACCGATGCGCCGATGCTCGAGGGCACGCAGTTCCGCGAGGGGGTCTACGAGCTGGTGTTCCACGCCGGGCCCTATTTCGACGCGCAGGGGCTGGCGCTGCCCTCGCCCAAATTCCTCGCCGACATCCCGATCCGCTTCGGCATCGGCGACCAGCGCGCGCATTACCACGTGCCGCTGCTCGTCTCTCCGTTCTCTTACTCGACCTATCGGGGCAGCTGATGCGCGACGACCTGCAGTTCATCCTCAACGGGACGCCGGTCTCCCTCTCCGGGATCGACCCGCGGACAACGCTTCTCGACTGGCTGCGCGAGGCGCGCGGGCTGACCGGCACGAAGGAGGGCTGCAACGAGGGCGATTGCGGGGCCTGCACGGTGACGGTGACGCGCATGGAAGGCGGAGTCCCTGTGCGGCGGGCGGTGAACGCCTGCATCCAGCTGATGCCGATGCTCGACGGCGCGGCGGTGACCACGGTGGAGGGGCTCTCGGCCCCCGATGGCCGCCTGCACCCGGCGCAGGAGGCGATGGCGCGGCTGGGCGGCACCCAGTGCGGCTTCTGCACCCCGGGCTTCGTGATGGCGCTGCACGCGGATTACCCCGCGGGGCGGCGGGATGCCAAGGGGGCGGCGGACGTGATGGCCGGGAACCTCTGCCGCTGCACCGGCTACGGCCCGATCCTCGAGGCCGCGCAGGCGATGCATGACGCGCCCGCGCCGGACTGGGAAGCCGACCTTGCGGCGCCCCTCTCCGCCCTGCCCGGCGAGGGGCTGCGGCTGGACGGCGGCGGCGCGCTGGGCTTCGTGCCGCGGAGCGAGGCGGAGTTGCAGGCGGTGCTGGCGGAACACCCGGACGCGCTGATCGTCTCGGGCGCCACGGATGTGGGGCTGTGGATCACCAAGCAGCTCAAGCGCCCGCCGGTGATGGTCTTCATCTCCCGGATCGAGAGCCTGGCGCGGATCGAGGATGGCCCCGACGCGCTGACCCTCGGCGGCGCCGTGACATGGGCGGCGGCGCATGACGCGATGGCGCGGCTGTCCGCGGACCTCGGCGAGCTGGTGCGGCGCGTCGGCGGCGGACAGGTGCGCAACTCGGGCGCCGTGGGGGGCAACATCGCCAACGGCTCGCCCATCGGCGACGGGCCGCCGGCGCTGATCGCGCTGGGGGCCGAGATCACGCTGACAGGGCCGGAGGGGGCGCGGACGCTGCCGCTGGAAGACTTCTTCATCGACTATGGCAAGCAGGACCGGCAACCGGGCGAGGTGCTGACCTCGGTCCGCATTCCCCGGCCCGCGGACCCTGGGCGGCTCAGGGCCTACAAGGTCTCGAAGCGCTTCGACCAGGACATCACCGCGGTGCTGGGCTGCTTCGATATCGAGGTGGTGGACGGGATCGTCGCTTCCACCCGCATCGCCTTCGGCGGCATGGCGGGGGTGCCGAAACGCGCCGCGGCGGTGGAGGCCGCGCTGATCGGCAAGCCCTGGACGGAAGCGACCGTCGAGGCCGCCCTGCCCGCCTTCGCGACGGATTTCCAGCCGCTTTCGGACATGCGCGCCTCGGCCGACTATCGCCTCGCCGTCGCCCGCAACCTGCTGCGCAAATGCTTCGCCGAGACGGAGGCGCCGGTGCGCCTCGTCGGTCCCGGCGCCCTGGAGGACGCGGAATGAGCCACGACGCCAGCGCCGGGGCCGCCCCCACGCCCCCCAAGGACATCCGTGAGCGCGCCGACCGCGCCGACCCGCTCAAGGACGGCGAGGCGCGGCCCATCACCGGCGGCGCCCATGCGCCCCAGATCCATGACAGCGCCGTCAAGCAGGTGCAGGGGGCGGCGAGCTATATCGACGACATCCCCGCCCCCGCGGGCTGCCTGCACATCGCGTTCGGCGGCTCTCCCGTCGCGCATGGGCGGCTGCGGTCGGTGAACCTGGATGCGGTGCGCGCCGCGGAAGGCGTGGTCGCCGTCCTGACCGCCGCCGACATCCCCGGGCGCAACGACTGTTCGACCGCGGCGGGGGATGAGGAGCTTCTGGCCACGGAAACCCTGCACTACCACATGCAGCCGGTCTTCGCGGTGGTCGCCACCTCCCACCTCCTCGCCCGCCGCGCCGCGCGGCTGGCGGAGTGGGACGTGGAGGAGCTTCCCGCCCTCGTCTCCGTCGCCGACGCGGTGGCGGCGCAGAGCTTCTTCGACCCCGAGCCTTACGCCTTCCTCAAGGGAGACCCCGCCCCCGCCCTCGCCGCCGCGCCGCACCGCCTGAAGGGGCGGGTGGAGATCGGCGGGCAGGAGCATTTCTACCTCGAGACCCAGATCGCCCTCGCCATCCCGGGCGAGGACATGGATGTGAAGGTCCATTCCTCGACCCAGCACCCGACCGAGATCCAGCACAAGGTCGCCGAGGTTCTGGGCACGCCCTACAACGCGGTGGAGGTCGAGGTGCGGCGCATGGGCGGCGGCTTCGGCGGGAAGGAGAGCCAGGGCAACGCCCCGGCCCAGATCGCCGCCGTGGCGGCCAAGGCGCTGAACCGCCCCGTAAAAATCCGCTATGACCGCGACGACGACATGTCGATCACCGGCAAGCGGCATGATTTCGTGGTGGATTACGACGTCGCCTTCGACGACGCGGGCCGGATCGAGGCCGTCATCTATGACCAATACGCCCGCTGCGGCTGGTCCATGGACCTGTCGCTGCCGGTCTGCGACCGGGCGATGTTCCACGCCGACAACGCCTATTACCTGCCCCATGCGCGGATCAACTCGTATCGCTGCCGGACCAACACCTGCTCCAACACCGCCTTCCGCGGCTTCGGCGGCCCGCAGGGGCTGGCGGCCTGCGAGCGGATGATGGACCACATCGCGCATGTGCTGGGCAAGGACCCCCTCGAGGTGCGCAAGGCCAACCTCTATGACCGCCCCGGCGGCGCGCGGGTGGAGACGCCCTACGGGATGGAGGTGAAGGACAATATCCTGCACGAGCTGATCCCGGCGCTGGAGGAGCAGGCGGGATATGCGGCGCGGCGGGAGGAGATCGCGGCGTTCAATGCGCGCTCGAAGCACCTGAAGAAGGGCATCGCGCTGACGCCGGTGAAGTTCGGCATCTCTTTCACCCTGACGCACATGAACCAGGCGGCGGCGCTGGTGCATGTCTATACCGACGGCTCCATCCACCTGAACCATGGCGGGACGGAGATGGGCCAGGGCCTGTTCGTCAAATGCGCCCAGGTGGCGGCCGAGGCGTTCCAGGTGGACGTGGATCGGATCAAGATCACGCCCACGAATACCGGCAAGGCGGCGAACACGTCTCCGACCGCCGCGTCCTCGGGGACGGACGTCAACGGCATGGCGACGCTGAACGCCTGCGAGGCGATCAAGGCGCGGATGGCGGCGCATGCGGCGGCGCTGCTGGGCGGCGACGCGGAGGCCGTCGAGTTCCGCGGCGGGCGGGTGTTCAGCGGCGCGCGGTCCATCGCCTTCGCCGACCTCGCCAAGCAGTGCTGGATGGCGCGGATCCACCTGAGCTCGACCGGCCATTACGCGACCCCGGACATCCACTGGGACCGCCCGGCGGGCAAGGGCAAGCCGTTCTATTACTTCGCCTACGGCGCGGCGGTGACGGAAGCCGCCGTGGACCTCTTCACCGGCGAGTACCGGCTGACCCGCGCGCATATCCTCCACGACGCGGGCCGGTCGCTGAACCCCGCCGTGGACCTCGGCCAGATCGAGGGCGCCTATGTGCAGGGCGCAGGCTGGCTGACCACGGAAGAGTTGGTCTGGGACCCGAAGGGCCGCCTCTGGACCCATGCGCCGAGCACCTACAAGATCCCCACCGCCTCGGACCGCCCGGCGATGGAGATCCGCCTGTGGCACGAGGACAACCCGCGCCCCACCATCCACAAGTCGAAGGCGGTGGGCGAGCCGCCGCTGATGCTCGGCGTGTCGGCCTGGCTGGCGCTGTCGGACGCCTGCGCGGCCTGCGGGCCGAACTACCCGGACCTCTCCGCCCCGGCGACGCCGGAGCGGGTGCTCGCCGCCATCGCCCGCGCGAAGGGGACGGAATGGTGAGCGGGCCTGCGCAGACGGGACTCTGCCCCGACGCGCTGGCCGCGGGGCTGGCGGATGGCCCGGCCATGCGCGTGGTGGTGGCTTGCGTGAAGGGCTCGGCCCCGCGCGAGGTGGGGGCGTCCATGATGGTCTCCGCCCACGGCTTCACCGGCACCATCGGCGGCGGCGCGCTGGAATGGCAGGCGCTGGAGGAGGCGCGGGCGCTGCTGGCCTCGGGCGTCCCCGGCGCATCCCGCGGCTATCCGCTCGGCCCCGCGCTCGGCCAGTGCTGCGGCGGCGCCGTCACCCTTGCCTATGAGCGGTGGGAGAGCGCCGACATCCCCGAAAGCGGCGCCCATGCCCGCCCGATCCTGCCCGGCGCCCCGCCCGAGGCCCCCGCCGCCATCCGCGCCCATGCCCGCGCCCTGCGCGCCGGGGAAGGCGCGGCGCTGGTTCTCTCCGAGGGCTGGCTCTCCGAAACCATCGCCCCGGCGCGCATCCCCCTGTTCCTCTATGGCGCCGGGCATGTCGGCCGCGCAGTGGTGCGGGTGTTCGAAGGGCTGCCCTTCGCCATCACCTGGATCGACAGCGGCCCGGAGCGGTTCCCCGCAGACGCCGCCCATGGCGCGCGCATCCTGCCCGCCGCCAACCCCGCCGACGCGGTGGCCCTCGCCCCCGCGGGCGCCGTCCACATGGCGCTGACCTATTCCCACGCGCTCGACCTCGAGATCTGCGCGCGGGTGCTGGCGCGCGGGGATTTCGCCCGGGCGGGGGTGATCGGGTCGGCGTCCAAATCCGCGCGGTTCCGGTCGCGCCTGCGGGCGCTGGGCATCCCCGACGCCGCCATCGCCCGCCTCGAATGCCCCATCGGGGCGCCCGGCCTCGGGGGCAAGCCGCCCGCGCAAATCGCCGTTTCGCTCGCCGCGGAGCTTCTGGCATGGTCCGCCGGGGCCCGCGTCGAGATCCGCCCCGCCGAAGACCAGGAACCGAAGGAAAGCCGCGCATGACAGACCCGCTCCTGAGCCTTACGGGCGTCACCAAGGCCTTTCCGGGCGTCATCGCCAATGACGACGTGGGCTTCGACGTCGCCCCCGGCGCCATCCATGCCCTTCTGGGCGAGAACGGCGCGGGCAAGTCGACGCTGGTCAAGATGATCTACGGCGTGCAGCAGCCCGACGCGGGGGCGATGCGCTTCAAGGGCGCCCCCTTCGCGCCGCGCTCGCCCGGAGAGGCGCGGGCGGCGGGGGTGGGGCTGGTGTTCCAGCACTTCTCGCTGTTCGAGGCGATGACGGTGGCGGAAAACGTCGCCCTCGGCCTGCCGCCCGACCAGGCGGGGCGCGACCTGCCGGACCGCATCCGCGAGGTCTCGGCCGCCTACGGCTTGCCGCTGGAGCCGGGGCGCACGGTCGGGGACCTCTCGGTCGGCGCGCGTCAGCGGGTGGAGATCGTGCGCTGCCTGCTGCAATCGCCGCGCCTGCTGATCATGGATGAGCCGACCTCCGTGCTGACCCCGCAGGAGGTGGAGATCCTGTTCCAGACCCTGTTCCAGCTTCGGGACGAGGGGGTGTCGATCCTCTACATCTCTCACAAGCTCGAGGAAATCCGGGCGCTGTGTTCGCGCGCCACGATCCTGCGCCACGGCAAGGTGGTCGGCGATTGCGACCCGCGCGAGGAGACGGCCAAGGGCCTCGCGGAGATGATGATCGGCGAGGCGCTGAAGACCCCGGAGGCGCGCGAGACGTCGCTGGGCGCGCCGCTGCTCGACGTCTCGGGCCTCTCCGCCCCCGCGGACGGCCCCTTCGGCGTCGCGCTGTCGGACATCGCCTTCACCCTGCGCGCCGGGGAGATCCTCGGCGTCGCGGGGGTGGCCGGGAACGGGCAGGACGAGCTGATGGACGCGCTCTCGGGCGAGGTGCGCGCCGCCCCCGGGGCGATCCGGCTGGAGGGCAAGGAGATCGGCCGCGCCGGGCCGGACCGGCGCCGCCGCCTCGGCCTCTGCGCCGGGCCGGAAGAACGGCTCGGCCATGCCGCCGTGCCGGACATGAGCCTGACCGAGAACGCGATCCTGACGGGCCGCGCCCGCGCCGGGCTGGCGAAGGGGGGCGTGCTGTCGCTCTCGGCCGCCGAGGCGTTCGCCAAGCGCGTCGTGCAGGCCTTCGACGTGCGCACCGCGGGGGTGGACCACGCGGCGCGGTCCCTGTCTGGCGGCAACCTTCAGAAATACGTGGTGGGGCGCGAGATCCTTCAGGAGCCGCGGGTCTTCGTCGTCTCCCAGCCCACATGGGGCGTCGACGCGGGGGCGGCGGCGGCGATCCGCGAGGCGCTGAAGGACCTCGCGGCGCAGGGGGCGGCGGTGCTGGTCATCTCCCAGGACCTCGACGAGTTGATGGAGATTTCCACCACGCTGTCGGTCATCGCCGGGGGGCGCCTGTCGCCCCCCCGCCCTGCGGCGCAGATGAGCGTCGAGAAGATCGGGTTGATGATGGGCGGGACCAAGGCCGCCGACGATGCCGTGCGGGAGGATGCGTGATGCTGGCGCTTGAGAAACGCAAGGAGCCGTCGCGCGTCATGGCCTGGGCGGCGCCGCCCATCGCCGTGATCTGCACGATGATCGCGGGGATGATCCTGTTCGCCGCGCTCGGGAAGGACCCGTTCGCCACCATCCAGCTGATCTTCATCAGCCCCTTCGACAACGCCTTCACCCGGGCCGAGCTATTGGTGAAGGGCGCGCCCCTGGTGCTGATCGCGCTCGGGCTGTCGCTCGGCTTCCGCGCCGGGGTCTGGAATATCGGCGCCGAGGGGCAGTTCATCATCGGCGCCATCACCGGCGGCGCCGCGGGGCTCGCGGTCTATGACGTCGCGGGCGTCTGGGTGCTGCCGATGATGGCGATCGCGGGGATGCTCGGGGGCCTGCTCTGGGCCATGATCCCGGCGCTGCTGCGCATCAGGTTCAACGCCAACGAGATCCTTGTCTCGCTGATGCTGGTCTACGTGGCCGAGCTTTTGCTCTCGGCGCTGGTGTCGGGGCCGCTGCGGGACCCGGACGGGTTCAACTTCCCCGAATCGCGCCTGTTTCATGACAGCGCCACGCTGCCGATCATCCTTGAAGGCACCCGCGCCCATGTCGGCGCGCTGATCGCGCTGGGGGCCGCGGTGGCGGGCTACCTGCTGCTGGAGCGGCACGTCTTCGGCTTCGCGGTGAAGGTGCAGGGCCAGGCCCCGCGCGCGGCGCGCTTCGCGGGGTTCTCGCAGAGCACGATCATCGCCGCCTGCCTCGGCATCTCCGGCGCGCTGGCGGGGCTTGCGGGGATGATGGAGGCCGCGGGGCCGGTGGGCCAGCTGGTGCCCGCCCTGCCCGTCGGCTACGGCTTCACCGCCATCATCGTCGCCTTCCTCGGGCGTCTGCACCCGGTGGGGATCCTGCTCGCGGGCCTGCTGATGGCGCTGACCTATATCGGGGGCGAGAGCGCGCAGCTGATGATGCAGCTTCCCGCCGCCGCGATTTCCGTGTTCCAGGGGATGCTGCTGTTCTTCCTGCTGGGCGCGGACGTGTTCGTGAACCACCGCCTGAAGCGCCGCCCGGCGCGGGGCGCGCAGGAGGCCGCGTGATGGATGTCTCGTCGCTCAATCCCATCGCGATCTTCGCCGCCCTCGTGGTGGCCGCGGTCCCGCTCCTCTTCGCCGCGATCGGCGAGCTGGTGACCGAGAAATCGGGCGTCCTGAACCTCGGGGTCGAGGGGATGATGGTCTGCGGCGCCATCGCGGGCTTCGCCGGCACGCAGGAGAGCGGGTCCTTCCTCGTGGGCGTGGTCTCGGCCATGCTGGCGGGGGCGGCGCTGGCGGGGCTGTTCGCCTTCATGACCCAGGCCTTGCTGTCCAACCAGGTGGCGACGGGGCTGGCGCTGACGCTGTTCGGCCTCGGGGTCGCGGCGATGGTGGGCCAGCCCTATTCGGGGGTGAAGGCGCCGCGCTTCCCGTCGATGGACCTGCCGGTGCTGTCGGACCTGCCGGTGGTGGGCCCGCTGCTGTTCTCGCATGACTGGCTGGCTTACGGGGCGCTCTTGCTGACGGCGGCGGTCTGGTACGTGCTGACCCGCACCCGCGCCGGGCTGATCCTGCGCGCGGTGGGCGAGAACCACGACGCCGCCCATGCCATCGGCTACAAGGTCGCGCGGATCCGCACGCTGGCGATCCTGTTCGGGGGCGCCTGCGCGGGGCTGGGGGGGGCGTACCTGTCGCTGGTGGCGACGCCGCTCTGGGTCGAGGAGATGACGGCGGGGCGCGGCTGGATCGCGCTGGCCATCGTCGTGTTCGCGTCCTGGCGGCCGTGGCGGGCGCTGCTGGGGGCCTGCATCTTCGGCGGCGTGACCATCGCGCAGCTGAACCTGCAGGGCCTCGGGGTCTCGATCCAGTCTCAATACCTGTCGATGACGCCCTACCTCGCCACCATCGCGGTGCTGGCGATCATCTCCTCGGGCGGGGGGGCGCGGCTGAAGGCGCCGGCCTGTCTCGGGCGTCCTTTCTTCGCGAATGGCTGAGCTGGAAGCGCGTTCTTAAGGAATCGCCCGTAGCGTGCAGGTCGTGGTGAGTGGCTTGCGCGTACAAGGGGTGATGACATGCTGCAATTCGCGTTGACCGAAGATGGCGGCCGGGATCCGGCCATGACGAAGATGGAAACCGCGGCCCGCATGGCGGCCGCGGACGCGCTGTGGCGCGAGGGGTCGAACCCGTCGGCGCTGCTCGAGAGCTGGCCGGCGCCGGACCCCGAGGAAGAGGCGATCCTGATCGCCGCCGCCTCGCTTGCGCGCCGCAAGCTGGGCGCCCCCATCGCCGCCGCCGCCCTCGCGGGCAGCCAGGCCGGGGTGATCCTTCCGGCGGGCGACCGGGTGCGCATCGCGCTGCCCGTCGACGACCCGATCATCCAGCTGGTGGGCGGCCAGACCCGCATCGCCTCGGTGCGCAACGCCTCCGAGGACCCGCTGCTGTGCGAAAGCGCGCTCTGCGCCCGCGGGGTGATGGCCCGCACCGTGCTGGCCGCGCCGATCCGCCTGCCCGGCGGGCCGACCTTCGGCGTGATCGTCGCCGCCGCCCAGAACGAGACCGAGCCGACCGACCGCCAGCGGCAGGAGCTGATCCGCATCGGCGAGCGCACCGCCGAGGAGGTGCTGGAGCGGTACGCCGCCCGCATCGACCCCGAGACGGGCGCCCTGACCATGCAGGGCCTGGCCGCCGCGGTCCGCCGCGAATCCCGCCGCGCGGCGCTGCATGGCCGCACCGCCTGCGTCGCGGTCTTCGCCCTTTACCGCGCCCCCGGCGCCCCGCGTCCCTTCGACGGGCAGGAGGTGACCGAGGCCTGCCGCGCCGCGACGCTCGAAGACATCCGCATGGCCGATTCCGACCGCCTGCCCGGCCCGGTCCTGCGCGCGATCACCGACGCGGCGATCACCGGCCTGCGCCAGACAGACGTGATCTCCGCCGCGCCGACGCCGACCCGGAACGGGTCCATCGACAGCGCGCTCGACATGCCCGCCGCGGCGCAGACCGAGGGGCCGACCTGCATCGCCATGCTGATGCCGGAGACCTCGCTCGAGAACGCGCGCCTCTGCGCCCGCCGCGTGGTCGCGCGCCTCGCCGCGACGCCGCTGCCGCGCGCCCCGGGCCTGCATGTCTGCGCCGCCGGCGGCGTGGCCGAGGTGATCGCCGATGCCGAGGGCGGGCGCGACGCCATGCTCCGCACGCTCGAGAACGCCTATGCGGGGATCGAGGCCGCCCGGCGCGACCAGCGCCTGGTGGGCGTGCGCGCGGCCTGAGCGGCCGCCGCCCGAAGCGGGACCGACCCACAGCCCCGGCGCCCCGCGCCGGGGCTTTTTCGCGCGCCGCCCGCGCCGGGGCGGTTGTGCGCACCCCCCGCGCCGGGGCGCCGCCGCGCCCGGCCCCGCGCGCGCCGCCCGCGCGCCCGGCCCCGGAGGCGGCGCGGCCGGGCGGGCGAGCGGGGCCCTGCGCCCCCGAGCCCGGCCGCACGCCCTCCGTCGCCCCCTGACGCAACGTCGCCTTTCACGCGCACCGCGCCGCGGCGCCGCACCCGCGGGGCGTTCACGCTTTCGCAGGTGACGCGCCCCCGCCCCCTCGCTACGCTTCGCTTCAATCGAACCGGAACAACATCCGGTCGCCACCCGACAGGAGGCCCTGCCATGATGATGCGCCGCACCGCGCTCGCCCTTCTCTCCGCCGCCGCCGCGGCCCTTCTCGCCCCCGCCGCCAGCGCGCAAGACCCGCTCAAGGTCGGCTTCATCTATGTCGGCCCGGTCGGCGATTTCGGCTGGTCCTATGAGCATGACCAGGCCCGCCAGGCCGTCGAGGCCGAGTTCGGCGACAAGGTCCAGACCTCCTATCTCGAGAACATCCCCGAGGGCCCGGACGCCGAGCGCGCCCTGCGCCAGATGGCCCAGTCCGGCCACGACCTGATCTTCACCACCTCGTTCGGCTTCATGAACCCGACCCTGAAGGTCGCCAAGCAGTTCCCGAACGTGAAGTTCGAGCACGCCACCGGCTACAAGCGCGCCGCCAACGTCTCGACCTACTCCTCCCGCTTCTACGAAGGGCGCCACGTCATCGGCCTGATCGCCGGCCAGATGACCAAGTCGAACACCATCGGCTACATCGCCTCCTTCCCGATCCCCGAGGTCGTGCGCGGCATCAACGCCGCCTATCTCGCCGCCAAGTCGGTCAACCCGGACGTCCAGTTCAAGATCATCTGGGTCAACACCTGGTTCGACCCGGGCAAGGAGGCCGACGCCGCCAACGCGCTGATCGACCAGGGCGCCGACGTGATCATGCAGCACACCGATTCTCCCGCCGCGATGACCATCGCCGAGGAGAAGGGCATCTACGCCTTCGGCCAGGCCTCGGACATGGCGCAGTTCGGCCCGACCGCGCGCCTGTCGTCGATCATCGACAACTGGGCGCCCTATTACATCGAGCGCGTGAAAGCGGCGCTCGACGGGACCTGGGAGTCCACCGACACCTGGGGCGGCATCGACACCGGCATGGTCGAGATCGGCGCCTTCGCCGACACCATCCCCGAGGAGATCCGCGCGCAGGCCGCCGCGGCCGCCAAGGCGATCGAGGAAGGCGCGCTGCATCCCTTCACCGGCCCGATCAACAAGCAGGACGGCTCGGTCTGGCTCGCCGAGGGCGAGACCGCCGATGACGGCACCCTGCTGGGCATGAACTTCTACGTGGAAGGCATCGAGGGCGAGCTGCCCAAGTGATCCGCCGCGCAGACTGACGACACGGGGGGCGGGCCGCCATGGCCCGCCCCTTTCGCTTTGCGGCGCCGGGCGCGGGCCATAAGCTCGGGCCCCGATCCACGTGAAGGACGCCGCGCCATGAAGCTCACCCAGGTCCGCAACGCCACGCTGCTGCTCGACTATGCCGGGACCCGCATCCTGGTCGACCCGATGCTGGCCGAGCGCGGCGCCTACCCGCCCTTTCCCGGCACGCCCGACGGGCGCCTGCGCAACCCGCTGACCGCCCTGCCCCTGCCTGCGGCGGCGCTGGCGGAGGTCGACGCGGTGATCGTCACGCATCTCCATCTCGACCACTGGGACGCGGCGGCGGCCGCGGCGATCCCCGGCGCAACGCCCCTATACGCCCAGGACGACGCCGATGCCGAGAAGCTGCGCGCGCAGGGGTTTTCGGACGTGCGGATCATCGGCGCGGCGCCCGGACCGAACGGAATCGCGATGGCGAAGACCGGCGGCCAGCACGGCTCCGACCTCGCGATGGAAAAGCTCGGCGACCGGCTCGGGCAGGTCTGCGGCGTGGCGCTGTCGCACCCGGAGGAGCCGACGCTCTACATCGCCGGCGACACGCTGTGGAACGACCACGTGGCCCGGGCGCTGGCGGCGCATCGGCCGCAGGTCGTGGTCCTCAATTGCGGCGAGGCGGTGATCGAGGCGGTGGGGCCGATCATCATGGGCGCCGCGGATGTCGCCGCCGTCGCCGCCGCGGCGCCGGGCGCGGCGCTGGTCGCGAGCCACATGGAGGCGCTGAACCACTGCACCCTGTCCCGCGCCGGGCTGCGCGCGGCGGCGGAGGCGGCGGGGTATGGCGAGCGGCTGCAGATCCCCGCGGATGGCGAGACGCTGGCCTTCTGACACCCGCCGGGGGGCGCGGGGGGCTCCTGTCCCCCCGTTCACGCAGTCGCGACCGGCGTTGGTGAACATTGGTCTTCAAACTTCTGACGAAGGCCATTATATGCGCTGCACCCAAGGGCGCGGACCCCTCCCCTCCCCCCTCCCCGCGTCCGACAGAGGTCTGACAATGAAGGCTTTTCTCGCCGCGCCGGCGGTTTTCGGCGCGCTCGGCTGGCTTGCCCTGATGGCGGCCGTGCCGTTCTGATCCCCTCCCCTTTCACAACATGACCCGCGGCCGCGCCGGAGCCCCCTCCGCCGCGGCCGCGTCGCGTTCCGGGCCCCGGGACGCCCGGATCGTCAGACGCCGCGGCATTCGCGTAACGCGAGCGTGATATTGGAAACCCAAAGCGTGACGCAGACTTAAAATCCGCTGATATTCGCGATATTGACCACATTTTGGATACGAACAGGGGGTGCGCAGGGGGTTTGCAGCCCCCATGTCTCTTACACCGAAACGGTCGCGCCTCTCCCTCCCTCGGCGGCCACAACCAAAGGCCCGAAACCCATGACCTCCTTCCTCGTCCTGCCCGCCGTCTTCGCCGTCCTCGGCTACACGGCGCTGACGCTCGCCTCCTCCGTCGCCTGACGGGCGCCGCCCGGGACGGGAAGCGCCCGCCGCCCCCCGCCCCGGACGCCGCCGCCACGCCGCGGCTTGACCCGACCCGCGCGGGGCCCGAGGGTGGAGAGCCATCCGCCACAGGGACTTCCCGCGCCGCACCATGTCCAAGCCCCCGCGCCTCGCCGCGCGCGCCATCCTTCTTCGCGAAAACCGCGTGCTGCTGGTCAACGCCTTCCCCGAGAGCCTCGGGCGCCCGCCCCTGTGGTGCCTGCCCGGCGGCGGGGTGGAGGCGGGCGATTCCCTGCATGAGACGCTGGTGCGCGAGGTTGCGGAGGAAACCGGCCTGGCGATCACCCCCGGCCCCCTCGCCGCGGTGTCGGAGTTCCGCGACCCCGAGAGCGGCTTTCACCAGGTCGACCATTTCTTCCACGCGACGCTGACGCCCGGAGAGACGCCGGAGGGCCATGCCGACCCGGCGGGCGTCGTCACACGGCTGCGCTGGGCTTCGCGCGAAGAGCTCTGCGCCCTGCCCCACGCGCCCGCCTTCCTGGATCCGATGGCCTTCGACCCAGCCCCCGCCCGGTACCACGGCATTCGCAGGATGATCCGCACATGAAGACCCTGATCCTCGGCCGCACCCTGACCATGGATGCCGACCCGTTCCACGCGGCCCCCGAAACCTGCGCCACCTGGCGCGAGGCCGGGGGCGTGCTGGTCGAGGACGGGATCATCGCCGCGGTGGGCGAGGCCGACGCCCTGCGCGCCGCCCACCCGGACGCGGCGGTCGAAGACATGGGGGACGCGCTTCTGTCGGCCGGCTTCGTCGACTGCCATGTCCACTATCCCCAGACCGCGATCATCGGCGCCTGGGGCAAGCGGCTGATCGACTGGCTCAACGGCTACACCTTCCCCGAGGAGCTGCGGTTCAAGGACCCGGTCTATGCGCGGGCGCAGGCGGAGACCTTCCTCGACCTGCTCGCGCTGAACGGCACCACCACCGCCTGCGCCTATTGCACCGTGCATCCCGAGAGCGCGGAGGCGTTCTTCGCCGCCGCGCAGGCCCGCGGGCTGCGGATGGTCGCGGGCAAGGTGATGATGGACCGCAACGCGCCCGAGGGGCTGTGCGACACGCCCGAGCGGGGCGCGGCCGAGACCCGCGCGCTGATCGAGGCATGGCACGGGGTGGACCGCCTCCAGGTCGCGATCACGCCGCGCTTCGCGCCGACGTCTTCCGACGCGCAGCTCGCCGCCGCGGGGGCGCTGGCGGCGGAATTCCCGGACTGTCCCGTGCAGACGCACCTGTCCGAACAGCCCGACGAGATCGCCTGGGTGCGCGAATTGTACCCCGACGATCCCGATTACCTCGGGGTCTATGAGCGGCACGGGCTGACCGGCCCGCGCGCGGTCATGGGCCACGCGATCCACCTGACCCCGCGCGAGCATGCGCATCTCGCCGCCACGAAGACCCCGGTCGCGCATTGCCCGACCTCGAACACCTTCATCGGCTCGGGGCTGTGCGACGTGGCGGGGCTGAAGGCGGCGGGGATCCCGGTGGGGCTGGCGACGGATACCGGGGGCGGGAGCAGCTTCTCGATGCTGGTGACCATGCGCGCGGCCTATGAGATTTCCCAGCTGCGCGGCGCGCCGATGCACCCGGCGCAGCTGATGTGGCTGGCGACGGCGGGCTCGGCCGGGGCGCTGGGGCTGGGGGACAGGATCGGGCGGCTGGCGCCGGGGATGGAAGCGGATGTGATCGCGCTCGACCTGCGGGCCACGCCGGCGCTGAAGGCCCGGGCGGAGCGGTCGGAGAACCCGTGGCACGGGCTGTTCGGGGCGATGATCCTGGGCGATGAGCGCTGCGTGTCGGCGGTATGGTCCGGGGGGCGGCGGCTGCGTTAGGCCCCCGGCGAAGACGCAAAAAGGCCCGGCGCGATCCCTCGCGCCGGGCCTTTTCGTTCCGCGGGGGCGCGCCTCAGTCCTCGAGTCGCGTCACCAGCACGGCCACCTGGGGCTTCTTGCCCCACCAGCGGCGGCAGACGCGGCGGATGGCGCGGCTCGCCACGCCCTCCAGCCCGTCATCGGTGCGCTGCTTGCGGCTCGCCTTCTCGATATCCGCGTCGATCGCGTCCCAGATCAGGTCCTCGAGCGGCTGCGGCCAGCCATGGCCTTCCTGCGGGCCGCCGAGGATCTTCACCTCGGGGTCGGCCACCAGCTCGCCGTCCTCATCCACCACCAGCGACGCGATGACGAGGCCGTTGCGGGCCAGTTTCAGGCGCTCGCGCACCACGCCGTCGAGGGCGCCCACGAGGGTGTCGCCGTCGAGATAGATGCGCCCCACCTCGGCATGGTCGACGATCTCGGGGCGCGGGCCCGCGATGCCGGCGACGGCGCCGTTGGCCGCGACCACCGAGGGCACGCCGAGGCTTTCGGCCAGCGCCGCGTGGTGGGTCAGGTGGCGATGCTCGCCATGCATCGGGATGGCGACCTTGGGGCGCAGCAGCTCGTAGAGCTTCTCCACATCGCCCTGCCGCGCATGGCCCGAGACGTGGATCATCCCGCCATTGCTTTCGTCGAACACCTGCACCCCGCGCTCGGAGAGCTGGTTGTGCAGCTTGTACACCGCCTCCTCGTTGCCCGGGATGGTCTTGGAGGAGAAGATGACGGTGTCGCCATCGGTCAGCTCGACCGTGGGGTGGGAGCCGGACGCGATCCGCGCCAGCGCCGCGCGCCCCTCGCCCTGCGATCCGGTGACGATGTAGAACACGTTCTCCCGCGGCAGGCTGTCGGCGTCATCCTCGGAGACGGTGGAGGGCATGTCGGTCAGAAGCCCGCACTGCTCGGAGATTTCCACCATCCGCTTCATCGCGCGGCCCACCAGGACGATCTCGCGCCCCGTCTGCCGGGCGGCGAGCGCGAGCGAGCGCACGCGCGCGACGTTGGAGGCGAAGGTGGTCGCCGCCACCGCGCCCTTGGCGTTCCGGATCAGCTCGGTCAGGGGCGCGAGGACCTCTTCTTCCGAGTGGCCGCGGCCGGGGATCATCACGTTGGTGGAATCGCACACCAGCGCATGCACGCCCTCGTCGCCGATCTTGCGGAAGGCTTCCTCGTCGAACGGGTCGCCCATCTGGGGCGCGTGGTCGATCTTGAAGTCGCCCGAATGCACGATGCGCCCCGAGGGGGTGTCGATGACCAGGGCCGCGGCCTCGGGGATCGAGTGGGTGATCGGCTGGAAGCGGACCTTGAAGGGGCCGACCTCGACCACCTCGTCCTTCTCCACCAGGCGCACCTGCTTGGGGGAGGCGCCGGCCTCCTCCATCTTGCGCATGATGTTGGCGGCGGTGAAGGGCTGGGCGTAGATCTTGGATTTCAGCCGGGGCCAGAGGCGGCCCATGGCGCCGATATGGTCTTCATGCGCATGGGTGGCGAAGATGCCGTCCAGCTTGTCGGCCTGCGCCTCGATGAAGGACGGATCGGCCATGACCAGCTCGATGCCCGGGCTGGTTTCCATGTCGCCGAAGCCGACCCCGCAATCGACCATGATCCAGCGCCGCTTCGCGCCGTGGCCATGGCCGTACAGGTACATGTTCATCCCGATTTCGCCCGCCCCGCCAAGGGCGACGAACACCAGGTCGTCGGATTTCGTC
This sequence comes from Rhodovulum sp. DZ06, assembly GCF_050586345.1. Classification (NCBI taxonomy): domain Bacteria; kingdom Pseudomonadati; phylum Pseudomonadota; class Alphaproteobacteria; order Rhodobacterales; family Paracoccaceae; genus Rhodovulum; species Rhodovulum sp. DZ06. Next base: position 33,887 of record NZ_JBOCEF010000011.1, on the reverse strand, counting down.
ATACGGTTTCTTTCGTATCAGTCGTGTTCAGGTCCCGGATCGTCACCAGGCCGCGTAGGGTGAGGCTGTCATCCACCTCGTCGATCACGTCGGTCCCGCGCGCGAACAGGGGCGAGAGGCCCCCCGTCGCGATGACCTTCATCTTCTTGCCGCGCTCATCCATGATCCGCCGGCAGAGCCCTTCGATCATGGAGACGTAGCCCCAGTAGATCCCGCTCTGCATGCAGGCGACCGTTTCCTTGCCGATCACCCGCTCGGGCTGGGTCACGTCGATTTCCGGCAGGGCCGCGGCCGCGCCCTGCAGCGCCTTGAGCGAGAGGTTCACGCCCGGCGCGATGATGCCGCCTTCATAGGCCCCGTCCTCGGCCACCACGTCGAAGGTGGTCGCGGTGCCGAAATCGACCACGATCAGGTCGCCCCCATAGGTGTGGAAGGCGCTGACGGTGTTCACCAGCCGGTCCGCGCCCACGCGGACATGCGGCTCGACCCGGACCTCGATCCCGATCTTGCACTCGGGCTTGCCGACCACGATGGGGCGGCAGCGGAAATACTTGTCGGCGAGGACCCGCAGGTTGAACACAGTGCCCGCGGCGGTCGAGGACAGCACCACGTCGTCGATCTGAGACGGCTTCAGCCCTATATGGTCCATCAACTGCCGAAGCCAAACGAAATATTCGTCCGCGGTGCGTTTCACATCCGTGGCGATGCGCCATTCCCCCTGGAACCGGCGCCCGTCATGGATCGCGAAGACCGAGTTGGTGTTGCCGACATCGATGGCCAGAAGCATGCGTTTCCCCCCTGCGGACGGCGCGTGCGCCGCCGCCGCGTCACCCCCGCGGCTCAGGGGAAGAACACGTCGGCGGCGGAGATCCGGCGCCGCGTCTCCCCGGTGTCTAGGACAAGTCGCCCGTCCTCGTCCAGATCGGCGAAGAGGCCGCGGATCGTCTCCTGCGGCAGGCGGGCCTCGATGATCTCGCCGATCCGGGCCGCGCGGGCAAGGAAGGCGGCGCGGATCGGGGCGAAGCCCTCGGCGCGGTAGAGCGCGTCCCAGCGGTCCCAGGCCTCGGCCAGGATGTCGAGGGCCTGTTCGGGGCTGGGGGGCGGCGCGACCTCGGCGGCGGCGATGGGCGGGAAGGCGGCGTCCGGCGCCCGCGGCGGGGCGGAGGCGAGGTTGACGCCGATCCCGACCGCGAGCCAGTGGACCGCGCGCCCGTCGCCCTCGCTTTCCAGCAGCACGCCGGCGACCTTGCCGCCGTTCAGCAGCGCGTCATTGGGCCATTTCAGCGCCACTTCGGCCCCCGGCGCGGCGCGGTCGAGAAGGTCGGCGACGGCGAGGCAGGCGACGAAGCTGTAGAGCGCGGCGGCCCCGGGACCCATGCCGGGGCGCAGCAGGAGCGTGGCGTAGAGGTTCCCCTCGGGCGAGGTCCATTCCCTGCCCCGCCGCCCGCGCCCGCCGGTCTGGCGCAGGCCGAGCAGCCAGACGGGGCCCGCCTCGCCCTGGCGGGCGAGGCGGCGGGCCTCCTCGTTCGTGCTGTCGAGTTCCGCGAAAACGCGCCGGGGGATGGCCCCCGGCGCGTTTTGCAGGTTCGGATTGTCGCCCATCGGCTCAGAACAGCCCGGCTGCGGCGGCCTTCGCCAGTTCCGGCACGCCGAGCAGGTTGACGCCCGGCAGCCAGGCCAGCCCCATCACCAGCGCCGAGGCGGCGAGGGCGAGGTTGTGGGTCACCGGCATCGACCCGGTCAGCGCCGCCGAGGGCTCGTCCAGGAAGATGATCTTCACGACGCGCAGGTAGTAGAACGCGCCGATGACCGAGGCGACCGCGCCCGCGACGGCGAGGGGGACGAGGCCCGCCTCCACCGCGGCGACGAACACGTACCACTTGCCGAAGAAGCCGACGAGCGGCGGGATGCCCGCGAGGCTGAAGAACAGCGCGCCCAGGGCCGCGGCCCGGCGGGGCTGCGATTTCCACAGGCCCGCGAGGTCATGGATCGAGGTGACCGGGGCGCCGTCCCGCTCCATGCACATGACGAAGGCGAAGACGCCCACATTCATGGTCACGTAGATCGCGAGGTAGACCAGCACCGCGGTCGCGCCCTGCGCCGTGCCGGCGGCGAGGCCGACCAGCGCGAAGCCCATGTGGCCGATCGAGGAATAGGCCAGCAGGCGCTTGAGGTTGGTCTGCCCGATGGCGGCGATGGAGCCGAGGAACATCGAGGCGATGGCGAGGAAGGCGATGATCTGCTGCCAGTCCGCGACCGCGTCCCCGAAGGCGCCGTAGAGCACCCGCACGAACAGCGCCGCCGCGGCCGCCTTCGGCGCCGTTGCGAAGAACGCGGTCACCGGGGTGGGCGAGCCTTCATAGACGTCCGGCGTCCACATGTGGAACGGCGCGGCCGAGACCTTGAAGGCGAGACCCGCGCAGAGGAAGGCCATGCCGAACAGCATCCCCAGCGACACGCCCTCGGCATGGACCACCTCGGCGATGGCCTTGAACTCGGTCGCGCCCGAATAGCCGTAGACCAGCGAGGCGCCGTAGAGCAGCAGGCCCGAGGAGAGGGCGCCGAGCACGAAGTACTTGAGGCCCGCCTCGGTCGACCGGATCGAGTCGCGCCGGAAGGCGGCGACGACGTAGAGCGCCAGCGACTGCAGCTCGAGCCCCATGTAGAGGGACATCAGGTCGCCCGCCGACACCATCACCATCATGCCGAGCACGGCCATGGCGACGAGGATCGGGAACTCGTATTTCAGCTGCCCGTGGCGGCGCATGTAATCCTCGGACAGCAGCAGCATCACGGCCGAGCCGAACAGGATCACGGTCTTGGCGAAGCGGGCGAACCCGTCCGCGATGAAGGCGCCGTGGAAGGCGGTCTCGGCGCCCGAGCCGAGGCTGACCTCCAGCCCCAGCAGGGCGAAGACCAGCGCCGTGGCCCAGGTGAGCGGCGAGGCCCAGCGATCCTGCCCGCCATAGGTCACGACCAGCAGCGCGAGCATGGCGTAGACGGCGAGGATCAGCTCCGGCAGCGCCGTGGAGAGATCTGCGGTGATCATGTCTGAGATCCCCTCTGTCAGTGAGCGTCGGCGGCGCCGTGGCCGGCGTCATGCCCGCCCGCGCCCGCGTCCGCGCCGGCGACCTCGGTCACGAGCACGGGCTTCTCGAAGCCCGCCTCGGCCAGGGCCGCGTCATAGGATTCCACCAGCTGCGACGTGGCCCCCGAGAAGGCGTCGGTCGCGAGGCTCGGGTAGATGCCGAACAGCAGCGTGCAGACGATCAGCGGGGCGAAGAGCAGCTTCTCGCGGCCCGTCAGGTCCTCGATGGTCGAGAGCGACTGCTTGATCAGGTCGCCGAACACCACCCGGCGGTAGAGCCAGAGCGCGTAGCCCGCCGACAGGATCACGCCGGTCGCGGCGCCGAAGGCCACCCAGGTGTTGGCCTGGTAGGCGCCCATCATCGTCAGGAACTCGCCCACGAAGCCCGAGGTGCCCGGCAGGCCGACATTGCCCATGGTGAACAGCATGAACACCACCGCATAGGCGGGCATCCGGTTCACCAGGCCGCCATAGGCGTCGATGTCGCGCGTGTGCATTCGGTCATAGACCACGCCGACGCAGAGGAAGAGCGCGCCGGAGATGAAGCCGTGGCTCAGCATCTGGAACACGGCGCCGTCGACGCCCTGCTGGTTGGCCGCGAAGATGCCCATGGTCACGAAGCCCATGTGGGCGACGGACGAATAGGCGATCAGCTTCTTGATGTCCTCCTGCATCAGCGCGACCAGCGAGGTGTAGATGATCGCGATGACGGAGAGGGCGAAGACGAAGTCGGCCATCAGGTGCGAGGCGACCGGGAACATCGGCAGGCTGAAGCGCAGGAAGCCGTAGCCGCCCATCTTCAGCAGCACCGCCGCCAGCACGACCGAGCCCGCGGTGGGCGCCTGAACGTGGGCGTCCGGCAGCCAGGTGTGCACCGGCCACATCGGCATCTTCACCGCGAAGGAGGCGAAGAAGGCCAGCCAGAGCAGCGTCTGCATGCCGCCCATGATCTGCCAGCCCGCCAGCTCGATCGGGCCCGCGTCGAAGTTATGCTGCAGCAGCAGGGTGATGTCCGAGGTGCCCGCGTCCCAGTACATCGCGATCATGGCGATCAGCATCAGGACCGAGCCGAGCAGCGTGTAGAGGAAGAACTTGAAGGACGCGTAGATGCGGTCCTTCCCGCCCCAGATGCCGATGATCAGGAACATCGGGATCAGGCCCGCCTCGAAGAACAGGTAGAACAGCACCATGTCCAGCGCCGAGAACACGCCGATCATCAGCGTCTCGAGCAGCAGGAACAGCGCCATGTATTCCTTGACCCGCGCGGTCACGCCCCAGGAGGCGCCGATCACGATGGGCATCAGGAACGTGGTGAGCATCACGAAGGGCATCGAGATCCCGTCCAGGCCCATCTTGTAGGACATGCCCAGGATCCACTCGCCCTCTTCCACGAACTGGAAGCCGGGATTGGAAGTGTCGAATTCGAACAGGATGTAGAGCGACAGCACGAAGGTGGCCGAGGTCACCAGCAGCGCGACGATCTTCGCATTGAGCTGCGCGGCGGCGTCTTCGCCCCGCAGCGCCACGGCCAGCACCACCGCGCCGACCAGCGGCAGGAAGGTGATGAGCGAGAGGATATTCAGGTTTTCCATCAGTGCGCCCCCCCGGTGGCGCCGCCGCCCACGGACATGATGGTCAGCAGGATCGACATGCCGATCAGCATCACGAAGGCGTAGTGGAACAGGAAGCCGGACTGCATGCGGCCCGCAAGCCGCGTCACCCAGGGGATCAGACCCATGGACAGCCCGTTGATGGCGCCGTCGACCACCTTGCCGTCGCCCGCTTTCCAGAAGAAGCGGCCGAGGCGCATGGCGGGACGGACGAAGAGGAACTCATAGGCCTCGTCGAAGTACCACTTGTTGAGCAGGAACTGGTAGAGGCCCTGGTGCCGCTCGGCCAGCTGGCCGGGAAGCTCCGGGTTCTTGATGTAGAAGATCCAGGCGGTGAACAGGCCGGTGAGCATCGCCACGAAGGGCGCGAGCGCCACCCAGGCCGGAACCCCGTGATAGTCGTGCAGCACGTGGTTGCCCTCGCCGATGGCGATGGCCTGGGCGAAGAACTCCTCGGCGTGGTGGCCGATGAAGTCGCCGTACCACAGCATGCCCGCCACGACGCCGCCGGTCGCCAGCACGTAGAGGGGGATCCGCATCTCGAGCGGGCCCTCATGCGCGTGCTCCCAGTGCTTCTTGTCCCGGGTCTCGCCGTAGAAGGTCAGGAACATCAGGCGCCAGGAGTAGAAGGAGGTGAACAGCGCCGCGATGACCAGCATCCAGAAGGCGTAGGAGGAGGCGGCGGTGTGGGCGGCGTAGACGCCCTCGATCACCGCGTCCTTGGACACGAAGCCGGCGAAGCCGAAGGGAACCCCCAGCAGATCGTAGGAGAACGGCACGCCCACGCCGGTGATCGCCAGGGTGCCCAGCATCATCACCATGAAGGTGGTCGGGATCTTGTGGCGCAGGGCGCCATATTTGCGCATGTCCTGCTCATGGTGCATCGCGTGGATGACCGAGCCCGCGCCGAGGAACAGCAGCGCCTTGAAGAAGGCATGCGTGAACAGGTGGAACATGGCGGCCTGGTAGAAGCCGACGCCCGCCGCGGCGAACATGTAGCCGAGCTGCGAGCAGGTCGAGTAGGCGATGACCCGCTTGATGTCGTTCTGCACGAGGCCGACGGTGGCGGCGAAGAACGCCGTCGTCGCGCCGATCACGGTGATGATGATCGGGGTCACGTCCGCCTGCTCATAGATCGGCGACATGCGGCACACGAGGAACACGCCCGCGGTGACCATGGTGGCGGCGTGGATCAGGGCCGAGACCGGGGTCGGGCCCTCCATCGCGTCCGGCAGCCAGGTGTGCAGGAACAGCTGCGCCGACTTGCCCATGGCGCCGACGAACAGCAGGAAGCCGAGGATGTCGGCCGCCGCCCAGTCGGTCCACAGGAAGCGGATCGTGGTGGTCCCGAACGTGTCGGCCTGCGCGAAGATGTCGGCGAAGTTGATGCTGTCGGTCAGCACGAAGATGCCGAAGATGCCGAGCGCGAACCCGAAGTCGCCGACGCGGTTGACGACGAAGGCCTTCATCGCCGCGGCGTTGGCCGTGGGCTTCTTGAACCAGAACCCGATCAGCAGGTACGACGCGACGCCCACGCCTTCCCAGCCGAAGAACATCTGCAGCAGGTTGTCCGAGGTCACCAGCGCGAGCATCGAGAAGGTGAAGAAGGACAGGTAGGCGAAGAAGCGCGGCTTGTGCGGGTCCTCTTCCATGTAGCTCATGGAATAGAGGTGCACGAGCGACGAGACCGTGGTGACCACGATCAGCATCACCGCGGTCAGCGCGTCGAGGCGGATCGCCCAGTCGACCGAGAGCGAGCCGCTCTCGACCCAGCGCAGCAGCGGGATCGTCTCGCCATGGCTGTCGAAGGTGAAGAAGGTGATCCAGGACAGCAGCGCGCAGACGAACAGGACCCCGGTGGTGAGGTACTGCGCGCCCTTGTCGCCGATGAACTTGTGCCCGAAGCCCGCGACGATGGCGGCCACGAGCGGGGCGAGGAGGATGAACGAGACCATTATGCTCAGCCCTTCATCACGTTGACGTCTTCCACCGCGATGGAGCCGCGGTTGCGGAAGAAACAGACGAGGATGGCGAGCCCGATGGCCGCCTCGGCCGCGGCGACGGTCAGCACGAAGAGCGTGAAGACCTGCCCGGCCAGGTCGCCCAGGTGCGTGGAGAACGCCACGAAGTTGATGTTGACCGCGAGGAGCATCAGCTCGATCGACATCAGGATGACGATCACGTTCTTGCGGTTCAGGAAGATCCCGAAGATGCCCGTGACGAACAGGATCGCCGCCACGGTGAGATAGGCTTCAAGCCCGATGGCCTGTTCCATGGTTCCGTCCCTTTCGCGGTCAGATGCCCTGACCGGGCTTGATGTCTTTGAGCTCGATCGCCTCGTCGCGGGTGCGGTGGATCTGCGTGAGCACATCCTGCCGCTTCACCCCCTCGCGGTGGCGCAGGGTCAGCACGATGGCCCCGACCATGGCGACGAACAGCACCGCGCCGGCGAGCTGGAACAGCATCACGTAGCGGGTGTAGATCAGCTGGCCGAGCGCGGCGGTGTTGTGCACGTCCTCCGGCGCCGGGGCGATGGCCGCCCGCATCTCGGGGGCATGCCCCGCGATGGCCCATTCGCCGAACACCAGGCCCAGCTGCACCAGGATCACCACCCCGATCAGCAGGCCGACCGGCATGTACTGCGCCATCCCGGCCTTGAGCTCGGAGAAGTCGACGTCGAGCATCATGACGACGAAGAGGAAGAGCACCGCGACCGCGCCGACATAGACGATGACCATCAGCATCGCCACGAACTCCGCCCCCATCAGGACGAACAGTCCCGCGGAGGAGAAGAAGGCCAGGATCAGCCAGAGCACCGAGTGCACCGGGTTGCGCGCCAGGACGACGAGCGCCCCGGCCGCGACCGCCGTGCAGGCGAAGAGGTAGAAGGCGAGCGTCGCCACAGCCATCGGTTCCGTTCCCTCGATTGGGGGGCCCCGTGCGGCCCCCGCATCCGGTATCGGCGGCCCGTCCGGCCGCCCCGTTCTTGTTCGCGCCCGCCCGCCCCCGGACCGGGGGCGGCGCCGCGCGCCGTCTTGCGTCGGGGCCCCCGCCCCGGGTCCCCTCGGCGCCTCAGCGGCGCCAGAGGGCGATGGCGAGGCCGAGCCCCGCGATGACGACCAGGGGGGTGGTCCCCCAGTCCTCGTAGAAATTCCACCGCTCCCCGGTCATCTGTCCCGGCTCGACCGCCCCGAGCATCAGGGCGACGACCAGGACGCCGAGCGCGGCGATGGTGATGAGCCGCCCGCGGCCCATCAGCGGTAGGGCGCGTCGAGCTCGAGGTTGCGGGCGATCTCCGCTTCCCAGCGCTCTCCGTTCGCGAGCAGCTTCTCCTTGTTGTAGAAGAGCTCCTCGCGCGTCTCGGTCGCGAACTCGAAGTTCGGGCCCTCGACGATGGCATCCACCGGGCAGGCTTCCTGGCAGAAGCCGCAATAGATGCACTTGGTCATGTCGATGTCGTAGCGGGTGGTGCGGCGGGAGCCGTCCTCCCGCGGTTCGGCCTCGATCGTGATCGCCTGCGCGGGGCAGATCGCCTCGCACAGCTTGCAGGCGATGCAGCGCTCCTCGCCGTTCGGGTAACGGCGCAGGGCGTGCTCCCCGCGGAAGCGGGGGCTGAGGGGCCCCTTCTCATGCGGGTAGTTCAGCGTCGCCTTGGGCTTGAAGAAGTACTTCATGCCGAGCTTGAACCCGCCGAAGAAGTCCATCAGCGCGAAATAGCGGATGCCGGAGGCCAGCGTGAAAGCCATTGCAGGGTCTCCTTCTTACCAGCGGGCGTAGCCGGGGACGCCGTACTGGGCGAGCGCGGCGGCGATGACGACCCAGCCCAGCGACATTGGCAGGAACACCTTCCAGCCGAGGCGCATGAGCTGGTCATAGCGGAACCGGGGGACGATGGCCTTGACCATGGCGAAGAGGAAGAAGACCAGCAGCATCTTGCCGATCATCCACAGCACGCCGTCGGGCAGGCCCGGCACCGGCGACAGCCAGCCGCCGAAGAACAGGATCGTGGTCAGGGCGCACATCAGCACGATGGCCATGTACTCGCCCACCATGAACAGCAGGTACGGGGTCGAGGAGTATTCGACCTGGTAGCCGGCCACGAGCTCCGATTCCGCCTCGGGAAGGTCGAAGGGCGGGCGGTTCGTCTCGGCCAGCGCCGAGATGAAGAACAGGAACACCATCGGCAGGTGCGGCAGCCAGTACCAGGAGAACATCCCGTAGGCGCCGTCCTGGGCCCGCACGATCTCGGTCAGGTTGAGCGAGCCGGTGGTGATCAGCACGCCGACGATGATGAAGCCGATGGAGACCTCGTAGGAGATCATCTGCGCCGCCGAGCGCAGGCCGCCGAGGAACGGGTATTTCGAGTTCGACGCCCAGCCGCCCATGATCACGCCGTACACCTCGAGCGAGGAGATGGCGAAGATGTAGAGGATGCCGATGTTGATGTTCGACACCACCCAGCCATCCGAGAACGGCACCACCGCCCAGGCGACGGTCGCCAGGACGAAGGACAGCAGCGGCGCAAGGAAGAACACCGTCTTGTCGGCGCCGGAGGGAACGATCACCTCCTTCACCGCGAATTTCAGGAAGTCCGCGAAGGACTGCAGCAGGCCGAAGGGGCCGACCACGTTGATCGACTTGCGCAGCTGGACGGCGCCCCAGACGCGGCGGTCGACCCAGAGCAGGAAGGCGAGCGAGACCAGCAGGCAGACGGTGACCAGAAGGCACTGCGCCAGGATGATCACGCCCGGGTAAGCGATGTCGGACCAGAAATCCATGAGCCTCACTCCGCCGCGACCGAGAGGCCGCGCTCATGCTTCAGACGCGACAGCTCGGCCATGACGGTCGAGGCGCGGCAGATCGGGTTGACGAGGTAGTGATCGACGGACGGGACCGCGAAGGCGGCGTCCGACAGCGCGCCCGAGGGCTGGACCACCAGCTCCTGCTCCGGCACGGCGTCGATCTGCGCCAGGACCGGCGCGGCGTCGAACATCGCCGCGCGCAGGGCCTGGAGGCTGTCGAAGGGCAGCGTCTTGCCGAGCGACGCGGAGGCCGCGCGGATGATCGCCCAGTTCTCCTTCGCCTGCCCCGGGGGGAACCCGGCGCGGTTGGCGAGCTGCGGGCGCCCTTCGGTGTTGACGAACAGGCCCGGCTCCTCGGTCCAGGCGGCGCCCGGCAGGATCACGTCGGCGCGGTGCGCCCCGCGGTCGCCGTGCGAGCCCTGGTAGATCACGAAGGGCCCGGCCGGCACGTCGATCTCGTCCGCGCCGAGGTTCCAGATCACCTCGGCGTCCAGCGCCGCGGCGATGCCGCCCTCGACCGCCGCGCCGAGATCCAGCGCGCCGACGCGGGAGGCGGCGGTGTGCAGCACCAGGATCTTCGCGCCCTTGGCTTCGGCCAGCGCCTGCGTCGCGGCCAGCACCGCGGCGCCGTCCTCGCGCGCCAGGGTGGAGGCGGCGAGGATGATCACCGCGCCCTCGCCCAGCTCCGCGCCCGAAATGGCCGAGGGGCCGGTCCCGAGATGCGCCACCGGGTAGGTCAGGTCCACGCCCGCGCCGATCAGCGACACGTTCGCGCCGTTCGACCAGGCCTTGCGGACGCGCGCGTTCAGCACCGGGGACTCTTCACGCAGGTTGCCGCCGATGATCAGCACCTCGGCGGCGCCGTCGATGTCCTCGATGGCCGCGGTGCCGGCATAGGCCGACCGCTCCAGCGGCAGGGCGGCGCCGTCGGTGCGCGCCTCGACCACGCCGCCGAGCTCGGACACCAGCGTCTTCAGCGCGAAGATCGCCTCGGCCGGGGCAAGGTCGCCGATGATGGCGTTGACTTTCTTGCCGTTCGCGGCGGCGGCGATGGCCTCGAAGGCCTCGGCCCAGGTCGCGGCGACCAGCTTGCCGTCCTTGCGGATGTAAGGCTTGTCAAGGCGCTGGCGGCGCAGCCCGTCCCAGATGAAGCGGGAGCGGTCGGCCAGCCATTCCTCGTTCACGCCGTCATGGTTGCGCGGCATCAGGCGCATCACTTCGCGCCCGCGCACGTCCACGCGGATGTTCGCGCCGAGCGCGTCGATCACGTCCACGCTCTCGGTCTTCTTCAGCTCCCACGGGCGGGCGGTGAAGGCGTAGGGCTTCGAGGTCAGCGCGCCGACGGGGCAGAGATCGATCAGGTTGCCCTGCAGCTCGCTGCTCAGCGTCGCGCCGAGATAGTTGGTGATCTCGGAGTCCTCGCCGCGGCCGGTCTGGCCCAGTTCGGAGCAGCCCGCGACCTCGGTGATGAAGCGCACGCAGCGGGTGCAGGAGATGCAGCGGGTCATGCAGGTGCCGACCAGCGGCCCGAGGTCCATGTCGTTGGCCGCGCGCTTGGGCTCGCGGTAGCGCGAGAAGTCGACGCCGTAGGCCATGGCCTGGTCCTGCAGGTCGCACTCGCCGCCCTGGTCGCAGATCGGGCAGTCGAGGGGATGGTTGATGAGCAGGAACTCCATCACCCCCTCGCGGGCCTTCTTGACCATGGGCGAGTTGGTCTTGACCACCGGCGGCTCGCCATTGCGGCCGGGCCGCAGGTCGCGCACCTGCATGGCGCAGGAGGCGGCGGGCTTGGGCGGGCCGCCGACGACCTCGACCAGGCACATCCGGCAGTTGCCGGCGATGGACAGCCGCTCGTGGTAGCAGAAGCGCGGGATCTCGATCCCGGCCACTTCCGCCGCCTGCAGGATGGTCATCGCGCCGTCGACCTCGATGACCTTGCCGTCGATTTCGATTTGCTTCAGGTCGGTCATACGTCCTCCGCCGCGGTGTTGCAGCGTCCCTTGAAAATCCAGATGCCCTGCACCGGGTCGAAACGCGGCTCGGTCAGAACCAGCGTCCCGGCGGGGGACGGCGCCCCCCATTTGAACCAGTAGAGCTTGCGCGCGCAGATCGGGCGCTCGCCCTGGGCGGCCATCACCGCCTCGGCGGCGGCGGCGGCCTCGGGGCCGCCCATCTCGGGGGCGTTCGCCCCGAGCTGGCCGGCCATGTCGGCGCCGAGATCGCCGTAGAGCAGCTTGTCGCCGCCGCGCTGCGAGGCGGGGGCGGCATAGACGTCGGTCGCGTCGAACGACCCGGTCCAGGCCACGCGCCACAGCTGCCCGCCGGACATCACCTCGGCGGCCTCGCGGCGCTGCGGCTCGTCCATGCGCAGCGCCTCGGACGGCTCGGCGCAGGCCGAGAGGAGCGCGAGCGCCCCCAGCCCGGCCAGCGCCCGGGCGGCGTTATGGAAGCGGCGCCCCATCACTCGGCCGCCATGGCGCCCTTGCGCCCGGTCTTCTTCGCCTTGATGCGGTCCTCGATCTCTTCGCGGTAGTGGCGGATGAGACCCTGGATCGGCCAGGCGGCGGCGTCGCCGAGCGCGCAGATGGTGTGGCCCTCGACCTGCTTGGTGACGTCGAAGAGCATGTCGATCTCCTCGATCTCGGCCTCGCCGGTCACCAGGCGGTCCATGACGCGCATCATCCAGCCGGTACCTTCCCGGCAGGGCGTGCACTGGCCGCAGCTCTCGTGCTTGTAGAAATGCGACAGGCGGGCGATCGCCTTGATGATGTCGGTGGACTGGTCCATCACGATCACCGCGGCGGTGCCGAGGCCCGAGGACTGCTCGCGCAGCCAGTCGAAATCCATGATCGCCTCGTCGCACAGGTCCTTCGGCAGCAGCTGCACCGAGGAGCCGCCGGGGATCACGGCCTTGAGGTTGTCCCACCCGCCGCGCACGCCGCCGCAATGGGTGTCGAGCAGCTCGCGCAGGGTGATGGACATCGACTCCTCGACCACGCACGGGTTGTTCACGTGGCCGGAGATGGCGAAGAGCTTGGTGCCCGCGTTGTTCGGCCGCCCGAACTGGGAGAACCAGTCGGGGCCGCGGCGCAGGATGGTCGGGGTGACGGCGATCGACTCGACGTTGTTGACCGTGGTCGGCGCGCCGTAGAGACCGGTGTTGGCCGGGAACGGCGGCTTCAGGCGCGGCATGCCCTTGCGGCCCTCGAGGCTCTCCAGCAGCGCGGTTTCCTCGCCGCAGATATAGGCGCCCGCGCCGTGATGCAGGTAGAGATCGAAATCCCAGCCCGACCCGGCGGCGTTCTTGCCCAGCAGCCCGGCATCGTAGCACTCGTCGATCGCGGCCTGCAGGGCCTCGCGCTCGCGGATGAACTCGCCGCGGATATAGATGTAGCCGGTATGGGCGCCCATGCCGAAGCCGGCGATCAGGCAGCCCTCGATCAGGGTGTGGGGATCATGGCGCATGATCTCCCGGTCCTTGCAGGTGCCCGGCTCGGACTCGTCGGCATTGACCACCAGGTAATGGGGCCGACCGTCGGATTCCTTGGGCATGAAGGACCACTTCAGGCCCGTGGGGAAGCCCGCGCCGCCGCGGCCGCGCAGCCCCGAGGCCTTCACCTGCTCCACCACCCAGTCGCGCCCGTTGGCGATCAGACCGGCGGTGTTGTCCCAGTGGCCGCGCTTGCGGGCGCCCGCGAGGCTCCGGTCCTTCATCCCGTAGATGTTGGTGAAGATGCGATCCTGATCCGAGAGCATCCGTCAGTTCCCTTTCCCGGCGCCCGCGCGCCAGACCCTGATGATCACCCACAGCGCCCAGACGAACGCCGCGAGGCAGAGCATGTCGATCAGGAAGGCGAAGCGGACCGGCCATCCCAGCTGACCGCCCAGGAAGGACAGGCCCATCCACGACGCCATGGCGATGGCGATCACCATCGCGGCGCCGCGGATGGCGGCCTTCTCCTTCTCTGTGCGCTCGCCGGTCATGCGATCCGCTTCGCTCCTGTTCCCGGAACGGCCCGTGTCAGGCCGCCCCCTGCTCCAAAGCCTGCGCAGCGGCCTGGGCCGCAGCGCGGGTTTCGGCGGCCTTGCGGGCCGCCAGTTCCGCCGCCGCCAGCTCGGGATCCGTCCCGGCCGGCTTCGGCGCCGTGGTCAGCGTCTGCCCCGAGGCCCTGATGGTCTCGAGCGCAGCGCGTTTCATCGCCTCGCCCGCCGAGCGCGCCGAGGCGGCGCGATGGGCGGCGAGCATGTCCGCGTCCGCCTTCGGGGCGGGCGCGGCGGTCAGCGCGGCCTGGGCCGCGGCGGCCTCGGCCTTCGCGCGGGAAGCGGCCTCGGCTGCGGCATGGGCCGCGGCGAGGGCGTCGTCCTGCGCGGCCGGGGCCTGCGCCGGGGTCGCCTGCGCCGAAGCCGGGGCCTGGGCGGCGGGCGCGGCGGCCATCGCCGTTGCGGCGGCGGCTGCAGCGGCCTTCGCCTTCGCGGCGGCCTCGGCGGCGGCATGGGCCGCCTTCAGCGCACCGTCTTCCGCGGCGGGCGCGGCTTCGGGCGCCGGGGCGTCCTTGGCCTGCGTCCCGCCGATGGCGGCGGCGACGGCGGCCTTCGCCTGGGCGGCGGCCTCGGCCACGGCGTGCGCGGCGTCAAGGTCCCCGGCGTCCCGTGGCTCGGCCGCAACCACCGGGCTGGGGGCCGGGCTGGGGGCCGGGTCCGCGGCGGGCGCGGACGCGGCCTCGGCGGCGGCGGTCGCCGCGCTGCGGGCCCTTGCGGCCTCGGCGGCATCGCGCGACTTGGCCTGCGCGGCCTGCGCGGCGGCCTCCGCCTCGGCCCGGGCGCGGGCGCTCGCGGCGCAGCGGCGGTCGAGGACCACGGCCGAGCCGATGAACACCACCGCGAAGGCCCCGACCTGGAGCGGCAGCTCGCCCCCGACGAGCACCGACGCGACGGCGCCGAGCCCGGCGGACGCGGCCAGCGCGCCGATACGGCAATTCGTGCTCGTCCCGCTCATCGCGCCGCCCTCCGGTCGCATCCTGCGCCCTTCACTGCACCCTGGCCGGGGGCGACGCCCCCTGCCCGCTCGTCCCGCGTCCGGCCCGGGATCCGGGCCGCGCGGCTGTCGCGGCCCTTGAGCCGCCTGTCGATTTTCATTGCGAACCTCCCTGTTCGGGGCGTCCGCAAGAAAAGCCGTGCGCCGCGGACGCCTTATTCGTCCTTAGCGTCCGCACCGCCGCCTGTCTGCGCGGCCTTGGTCTCATCCACCGCGGCGGAGATGGCGGCCTTGCGGGCGGCCTCCGCCTCGGCGGCCGCATGGGCGGCGGTCACGTCGTCATCGGACGCGGCCGGGGCCGGCGCCGGCGCGGCGGCGGGTTTCGCCGCCGGGGCCGGGCGCCTGGAGGCGCCGCCGGTGATGTTCGACGCGTCGACGCCCTCTTTCCCCTCGCCGATGATCCGGGCGGCGGTGTCGCCCATCTCCAGCGCGATGGCGACCGAGCCGTTGGCCGCGGTGCGCTCGTCCTCGGGGATGATCAGCGAGGTCGGCCCGCCCTTGGGCTCGGCGGCGAAGCGGCCGTTCTGCGGGCCGGGCTTCGGCGTCTCGCCGCGCGCGAAGGCGTCGAGGATCGCGGCGAAGCTCTCCTCGGTCAGGTCCTCGTAGAAATCCTTGCCGATCTGCACCATCGGGGCGTTGGAACACGCGCCCAGGCACTCGACCTCTTCCCAGGAGAACTTGCCGTCCGCGGACAGCTCGTGCGCCTTGGGGGCGATCTTGTCCTTGCAGACCGCGATCAGGTCCTCGGCGCCGCAGATCATGCAGGAGGTGGTCCCGCAGACCTGCACATGGGCGACGGTGCCGACCGGGTGCAGCTGGAACATGAAGTAGAAGGTCGCGACCTCGAGGGCGCGGATATAGGCCATGTCCAGCATCTCGGCGACCGTCTCGATCGCCTTGCGGGTCAGCCAGCCCTCCTGCTCCTGCGCGCGCCACAGCAGCGGGATGATCGCCGAGGCCTTGCGGTCGGCGGGGTACTTGGCCAGCTGCTTCTCGGCCCAGGCGAGGTTGCCGGGGGTGAACTCGAAGCTCTCGGGCTGGTCCTTGGAAAGACGGCGAAGCATCAGCGGTCGATCTCCCCGAACACGATGTCGAGCGACCCGAGGATCGCCGAGACGTCGGCCAGCTGGTGGCCGCGGCAGATGTGGTCCATGGCGGCGAGATGCGGGAAGCCCGGCGCGCGCAGCTTGGCGCGCCAGGGCTTGTTGGTCCCGTCGGCCACGAGATAGACGCCGAACTCGCCCTTGGGCGCTTCGACGGCGGCGTAGACTTCGCCCGCGGGGACGTGGAAGCCCTCGGTGTAGAGTTTGAAGTGATGGATCAGCGCTTCCATCGAGGTCTTCATGTCGGCGCGCTTGGGCGGGGTGAGCTTGCCGCGCGCGAGGACCTCGCCGCCCTGGCATTCGCCCAGCTTGGCGATGGCCTGGCGGATGATCTTCACCGACTCCCGCATCTCCTCCATCCGGCACAGGTAACGGTCGTAGCAGTCGCCGTTCTTGCCGAGGGGGATCTTGAAGTCGAACTCGTCATAGCACTCGTAAGGCTGCGCGCGGCGCAGGTCCCAGGGCAGGCCCGAGCCGCGGACCATGACGCCCGAGAAGCCGAGGCTCTGGCACTCTTCCGGCGAGACGACGCCGATATCGACGTTGCGCTGCTTGAAGATGCGGTTGTCGGTCAGCAGCCCCTCGAGGTCGTCGCAGACCTCCAGGAACGGGTCGCACCAGTCGAGGATGTCCTGGAGGAGCTTCTCGGGCAGGTCCTGGTGGACGCCGCCGGGGCGGAAATAGGCGGCGTGGAGCCGCGCGCCGCAGGCCCGCTCATAGAACACCATGAGCTTCTCGCGCTCCTCGAAGCCCCAGAGCGGGGGCGTCAGCGCGCCCACGTCCATGGCCTGCGTGGTCACGTTCAGCAGGTGGTTGAGGATTCGCCCGATCTCGCAGAACAGCACCCGGATCAGCTGCGCGCGGCGCGGGACCTCGACGCCGACGAGGCGCTCGATGGCCATGCACCAAGCATGCTCCTGGTTCATCGGCGCGACGTAGTCGAGCCGGTCCAGGTAGGGCAGGTTCTGCAGGTAGGTGCGGCTCTCCATCAGCTTCTCGGTGCCGCGGTGCAGCAGCCCGACATGCGGATCGCAGCGCTCGACGATCTCGCCGTCAAGCTCGAGCACCATGCGCAGCACGCCGTGCGCGGCCGGGTGCTGCGGGCCGAAGTTGATGTTGAAGTTGCGGATCTTCTGCTCGGGGGTCTGGAAATCGCCGTCCATTCCTCAGCCCTCCTTCTTCTCGTCGCCCGGAAGGATGTATTCGGCGCCTTCCCAGGGGGACATGAAATCGAACTGGCGGTAGTCCTGCACGAGCGTCACCGGCTCGTAGACCACGCGCTTCTGCTCTTCGTCGTAGCGGACCTCGACATAGCCGGTGGTGGGGAAGTCCTTGCGCAGCGGGTGGCCGCGGAAGCCGTAATCGGTCAGCAGCCGGCGCAGGTCCGGGTGCCCCGAGAACAGGATCCCGAACATGTCGTAGACCTCGCGCTCGAACCACTCGGCCGCGGCGTGCAGGGCGTGGATCGACGGCGCGATCTCGTCCTCGCGCACCTCGGCCTTGATCCGCACGCGGATGTTCTGGCGCATCGAGAGCAGGTGGTAGACGAGGTCGAAGCGCCGGTCGCGCCCCGGCCAGTCGACGGCGGTGATGTCCACCAGGGTGGTGAACTGGCAGCCGCTGTCGTCGCGCAGGAACTTGATCACCTCGGGGATCTTGTCCACGGCGACCGTGACGGTCAGCTCGCCGAACGCGATGTCGGCGCCGACGACCGCGTCAGGCAGGCGCGCCTCGAGGGTCGCGGCCAGTTCCTGCAGGGCGTCGAGGTTCGGAGCGTCGAGCATGTCGGTCCCTCAGCGCGTGATGGTGCCGGTGCGGCGGATGCGGCGCTGCAGCTGCAGGATGCCGTAGAGAAGCGCCTCGGCCGTCGGGGGGCAGCCGGGGATGTAGATGTCCACCGGCACGATGCGGTCGCAGCCGCGCACGACGGAGTAGGAGTAGTGGTAGTACCCGCCGCCATTGGCGCAGGAGCCCATCGAGATGACGTAGCGCGGCTCGGGCATCTGGTCGTAGACCTTGCGCAGCGCGGGGGCCATCTTGTTGGTCAGCGTGCCGGCGACGATCATCACGTCGGACTGGCGCGGCGAGGCGCGCGGCGCGAAGCCGAAGCGTTCGACGTCGTAGCGCGGCATCGAGGTCTGCATCATCTCGACCGCGCAGCAGGCGAGGCCGAAGGTCATCCAGAACAGCGAGCCGGTGCGCGCCCAGTTGATGACGTCGTCGGCGGCGGCGAGGAGGAACCCCTTGTCCGCCAGCTCGTTCGACAGCTGCTTGGCCATCAGGTCCTTGTCGGCGCCCGCCATCGTGTGCAGGGCCGGGGTCGACGCGGGCGCGATCACGCGGCCCTGGGCGTCGAGGGTCTGCGCCTCGGGGCGCGGGGGCTGGCCGGTCACTCCCATTCCAGGGCTCCCTTTTTCCATTCGTAGGCGAAGCCGACGGTCAGCACCGCGAGGAACACCATCATCGACCAGAACCCGAACAGGCCGATGTCCTTGAAGGCGGCGGCCCAGGGGAACAGGAAGGCGACCTCGAGGTCGAAGATGATGAACAGGATCGAGACGAGGTAGAACCTCACGTCGAACTTCATCCGCGCGTCGTCGAAGGCGTTGAACCCGCATTCATACGCGCCGTCCTTCTCCGGGTCGGGCCGGCGGACGGCGAGGACCACCGCGGCGAGGAGGAGGACGAGCCCGAGGGCCACCGCGAGCCCCAGGAAGATGAGGATCGGGAGGTATTCGCTCAGAAGGTCTTGCATGGCGACTCTTTCGGTTGCCGGACTGCGCCGGCGCCTACGGCCGTGGCGATCGGCGCTGCGGCGCATCGAAAGCCTTGCGCGTTGTCTACGCCCCCCTACATCCAAAGGTCAACACGCGGACCCGGCCCGATGGGGTCCCGGGCGGCGTTCTTCGCGGCCGCAGCAGTGCAAAGCGCCTGAAATTCCAAGCAATTTTCGTAGTCCTGCTTGTGTGCGACCGTATGCAGCGGTGCGCGGATATGCGCAGGAAACACGGTAAATCGCGGGGATGAAAGGGGTTTGAAGGACCGCCGGGGGTCGTGCGCGCGGGGCGGGATTTACCCAAGTGATTTTCTCGGGAAAGCGGTTCGACTGAAAACCGGCGGGCCTCGCCGCCTGATACGACAAATCGGCGCGGCGGGGTTCGCAGCTGCGGCGCCGCGGCGTCGGCCCCCGGGCGATTCCCCCGCCGCGGACCGCATCCCGGCGCCCCTGCCCGCCCGCCGGACCGCCCCCGCTCCGCCGCCGGGGGGGCCAGGGATCCGCGTCCCGGCGCGCCCGCCGCCGCGGGAACCGGCCGGGGCCGCCGGGGACGGGTCGCATGGCGCGAAGACGGGACGCCGGGACGGGGTCCAGGGACGGGGCGCGGCGGCGCGGAGCGGCAGGGATGGCGCGGGCCGGAACGCGAAACGCCCCGCACCGGGCGGGTGCGAGGCGTTTTCCATGACGCTGAATGCGAGAAATGGCGCGGTTGACGGGGCTCGAACCCGCGACCCCCGGCGTGACAGGCCGGTACTCTAACCATCTGAGCTACAACCGCGCATCTCGCATCGGGCGGGACGGGATCGGGGCGGCGAAGAGAGAGTGGCGCGGTTGACGGGGCTCGAACCCGCGACCCCCGGCGTGACAGGCCGGTACTCTAACCAACTGAGCTACAACCGCAGCTCTCTCTTCCGCCGCCCCGTGATCCCGGGTCCGTCCGGCGTGGGGCGGTGAATACGGGCTGGGCGGGGCGGCGTCAAGCGCCAACCGAGAGGTTTTTTCGACCTTGATGACGGTTTTTCGACGGGGCCCCCGAAGCGGCCCCCGGCGCCCGCCGCCGTCACCCTTTTCCCCGCGGGCTTTTCGGCCTAGCTGGTGGGGACGGACGCGCGCCTTTTCCGCCGAAACACCAGGAGAAACCCCATGTTCGCCGATCTCATCGCCTGGCTGACGGCCGCGCCCGAGGACCGGGACCGCGCCGATCTCGACGAGGGCGACGCGCGCCTCGCCCTCGCCGCGCTCATGGTCCGGGTCGCCCGCGCGGACGAGCTGTTCGATTCCGGCGAGCGGGCGATGATCCTCGCGCAGCTGCGCGCCCGCTACCGCCTGCCCCCGGACGCGGCCGAGACGCTGCTGGAGGAGGCCGAGAAGGTCGAGGCCGCCGCCCCCGACACGGTGCGATTCACCCGCGCGCTCAAGGGCGCGGTGCCGTACGAGGAGCGGATGGGCCTCTTGGAGGCGCTCTGGGCCGTGGTGCTGGAGGACGGGGAGCGCAACCCGAACGAGGACGCCCTGCTGCGCCAGGTCGCCCCCCTGCTGGGCGTGACCGACCGCGACAGCGGCATCGCCCGCCACCGGGCGCAGGCGGCCAAATACGAGTGAGGGCTCAGACCTCGGCGTTGCAGCCTTCGATCATCGCTGCGATCCGCGCGGCGGTGAGGTCGGGATTCACCGGCGCCAGCTTGCGGCCGTGCCAGACGTCCATTTCCCTGCCGAGGTCGGAACTCTCGACCACGACGGTCGTGCCGGCATCGGCGCCCACGGTCACCCGGTAGACCCAGACGCGCGGATCGCCCGGCAAGGTGGACAGGAAGACGTGCGCGCCACCCTCGTCCCATTCACGGGTCGGCGGGGCCGGGGCGCGGTCCAGTTCCCGGCGCAGGCGCGATTCCATCGCCCCTGCCTCCGGCTTCATCACGTGCACATCCACCCGACCTGCAGCGAGTCCGGCTTCCCCGAAATTCGCGCAGCCGACGAGCAGACCGAGCGCGCCCGCCGCCGCGGCGAAGTCAAAGGCTTTCATTGCAGCATCCTTCCCTACCTGGTCAGCGGCACTCTTCCCCCGTGCCGCCCATCCGCAACCCCGCCTTCCCCGACGCGCCCCTTGCCGCGGCGCCCCTCGCGCTCCACTCTCCCGGTCGACGCCCCTCAACGCACACAAGACCCGGAGCCTGCCGCGCATGTCCGCCCCCCTCCCTGCCGCCCTTCCCGCCGTCCTCTCCCGCATCGACGCCGATCTCGACGCCGCGCTCGAGCGCCTCTTCACCCTGCTGCGGCGCGAGTCGATCTCCACCGATCCCGCCTATGCCGGCGAAGTCGCCGCCGCCGCCGAGGCGATGGCCGAGGAACTCAGCGGCCTCGGCTTCGACGCCTCCGTGCGTCCCACCCCCGGCCATCCCATGGTCGTCGCCCATGGCCCCGACATCCCCGGCGCGCCGCACGTGCTGTTCTACGGCCATTACGACGTGCAGCCGGTCGACCCGCTGGAGCTGTGGGAGCGCCCGCCCTTCGAGCCGGCGCTGATCGAGCGCGCCGACGGGTCCAAGGAGATCCGCGCCCGCGGCGCCTGCGACGACAAGGGCCAGCTGATGACCTTCATCGAGGCCTGCCGCGCCTGGAAGGCCGAGACCGGGGCCCTGCCCTGCCGCGTCTCGATCCTCCTCGAGGGCGAGGAAGAATCGGGCTCGCCCTCGCTGATCCCGTTCCTGAAAGCGAACGCCGAGGAGCTGAAAGCCGATTTCGCGATGATCTGCGACACCGGCATGTACGACCCCGAGACCCCCGCGATCTCGACCATGCTGCGCGGGCTGATGGGCGAGGAGATCGTGATCCGCGCCGCCGACCGCGACCTGCATTCGGGCATGTATGGCGGGCTGGCGCGCAACCCGATCCAGGTGCTGGCGCATATCCTGGCCGACCTGCATGACGAGACCGGGCGCGTCACCCTGCCCGGCTTCTATGACGGCGTGCCGGAGCTGCCCGAGGAGCTGGCCCGCCAGTGGGAGGGCCTTGGCTTCAAGGCGGAGGACTTCCTCGGCGCCGTCGACCTCTCGGCCCCCGCAGGGGAGCAGGACCGCCCGCCGCTGCACCGCATCTGGGCGCGCCCGACGATGGAGTTCAACGGCATCAACGGCGGCTACACGGGCCAGGGCTTCAAGACCGTGCTGCCGGCCGAGGCCTCGGCCAAGGTGTCCTGCCGCCTCGTCGGAACCCAGGACCCGCACGCCATCCGCGCCGCGCTGCGCCAGCACGTGAAGGACCGCCTGCCCGCCGACTGCACCGTGGAGTTCCACGAGCATGGCGCGAGCGGGGCGGTGAACCTCGACATCTCCCTCCCCGCCTTCGAGGCCGCGCGCGCAGCGCTGTCCGAGGAGTGGGAGAAGGAGGCCGCCTTCGTCGGCAGCGGCGGCTCGATCCCCATCGCCGGGTATTTCCAGACCGTGCTGGGGATGGAATCGCTGATGGTCGGCTTCGGCCTCGACGACGACCGCGTCCATTCGCCGAACGAGAAATACGACCTGCAGAGCTTCCACAAGGGCGCGCGCAGCTGGGCGCGCATCCTCGGCGCCATCTCGGCCTGACGGCGCGCGGGCGGCGGGATCCGGGGACGCGCCCTCTGGTCCCGCCGCCCCGCCGCGCTAGGTGGCCGTTCAAGACATACCGAACACAGGGAGATCCCGAGACATGAGCATCAAAGCCGGAGACAAGCTGCCCCAGGCCAGCTTCACCACCATGGGCGCCGAGGGGCCCGAGCCGGTCACCGTGAGCGAGCTGTGCGCGGGCAAGACCGTGGCGCTGTTCGCGGTGCCGGGCGCGTTCACGCCGACCTGCCACCTCAAGCACCTGCCCAGCTTCGTCGAGACCGCCGAGGCGCTGAAGGCCAAGGGCGTCGACACCATCGCCTGCGTGTCGGTCAACGACCCGTTCGTGATGAAGGCCTGGGGCGAGACCACGGGCGCTTCGGGCGCGGGCATCCTGATGCTGTCGGATGCCGAGGCGGCCTTCACCAAGGCGATCGGCCTCGACTTTTCGGCCCCGCCGGTGGGGCTGATCGACCGCTCGCAGCGTTACGCGATGGTGGTGAAGGACGGCGTGGTCGAGGCGATCAACGTCGAGGGCTCGCCCGGCGAGGCGACCACCTCCACCGGCCAGGCGGTGCTCGAGCTGCTCTGAGGCCGCGCGACAGCTGACGATGGAACGCCCCCGGCCCGCAAGGACCGGGGGTTTTCTTTTGCCCGCGCCTCAGCCCGCCAGCCGGTCGATCTCCCCCGCCAGCGCCACGTCGCGGCCCGACAGGCCGCCGACGTCATGGCTGGTCAGCGTGATCTCCACCTTGTTGTAAACATTGGACCATTCGGGGTGGTGATCCATCGCCTCGGCCTTCAGCGCCACCGCGGACATGAAGCCCCAGGCGGCGGCGAAATCGGCGAACTTGAAGCTGCGGGCGATGGCGTCGCGCCCCTCCACCATCTCCCAGCCCTCGGCCTGCAGCGCCTTCAGCGCGGCGGCCCGCTCAGCCCCGTCGAGTTTGCCCGGCATGATGTCCTCCCATTCAGCCGCGTGGATCAGTCGTGCTCTTCGGGCGGCGGCGGGGCCTGGCGGAACGGAGAGCGGTCCGACAGCCAGGCCATCTCCTCGTCCACCGCCGCGCGCTCGTGCTCCAGGAAATCCGCCACCGCGTCGCGGAAGGACGGGTTGGCGATCCAGTGCAGCGAGTGCGTCTCCACCGGCAGGTAGCCGCGCGCCAGCTTGTGCTCGCCCTGCGCGCCCGCCTCGACCCGGGTCTGGCCATGGGCCAGCGCCCAGTCGATGGCCTGGTGGTAGCAGAGCTCGAAATGGAGGCACGGGTGGTGTTCCGTGCAGCCCCAGTAGCGCCCGAACAGCGTGTCGCGCCCGATGACGTTGAGCGCGCCGGCGACCCATTCCATGCCGCCCGGCCCCTCGCGCCCGGCGAGGACCAGCAGCAAATCGTCCCGCAGCGTGTCCTGCGCGATGTCGAAGAAGGCGCGGGTCAGGTAGGGCGAGCCCCACTTGCGCGCGCCGGTGTCCTGGTAGAAGCGCCAGAAGGCGTCCCAGTGTTCGGGCTCGATGGCGTCGCCGGTCAGCTGGACGATCCGGAGGCCGCTTTCCTGCGCCGTGCGGCGTTCCTTGCGCAGCGCCTTGCGCTTGCGGGACGACAGCGAGGCGAGGAAGCCCTCGTAATCCCCGAAGCCCTCGTCGATCCAGTGGAACTGCTGGTGCGTGCGGCGCAGAAGCCCCATGGCGGCGCCCGCCGCGGCCTCGGCCTCGGTGCAGAAGGTCCAGTGGACCGAGGACAGCCCGCCCTGGGCGGCCAGCTGCACCGCCCCTTCGACCAGCGCGCCCATGGCCTGCACCGGGTCGGCGTCGGGGTGGAGCAGGAAGCGCGGGCCGGTGACGGGGGTGAAGGGCACCGCGCCCTGGAGCTTGGGGTAATAGTCGCCCCCGGCGCGTTCGAACGCGTGGGCCCAGGAATGGTCGAACACGTATTCGCCCTGGGAATGGCCCTTGAGATACATCGGCGCGACGCCGATGACCTTGCCGCCATGGCGGGCCACGAGGTGCCGCGGCGCCCAGCCGGTGCGGGGGCTGACCGAGCCGGACGCCTCGAAGGCCGAGAGGAACCTGTGCGCCAGGAACGGGTGCAGCGGCCGGCCGCCATCGGCGCATTCGGGCGCCGCGCAGGCGTCCCATTCGGCCGCGTCGATCTCCGCGATCCGCGCCAGCGCCGTGATCTCCACCGCCGCGCCGTCCTCGGCTCCGTCCATGCTTTCGGATCCCTCGCATCGCCGAAGGCCGCCCGCCGACTCGGGCCGCCCGGGCCGCGCCGGCCCGTCCCCTAATGGTGGCCGCCCGGCGGCGCGGATCAAGGGATCGCTGCGCCGAAGGGCAAGCTTCTGGACCCGCTCAATTTTCCCAAAACAGAAACCGTTCCTGCCCGCGGTGTTAATTCGTCCTTCACGGGGCGCGCCGTACCCCACCGTATCCGCCACCGTGCGGAGAGTGCGACTTGCTTTGCGTAACCCGAGAGAAGAGGACGTGGCGCGCCATGGCGTATGACACCTCGACCGGTCTTCGGACCATGACCTTCGTGATCGAAGGCGAAATCGACACCCAGATCACCCTGACGGAAATGGCCGACGGCTCGCTCAAGGTCGATGTGCTGCTGCTGGACGGCGCGCTGATCGGCGACATGCGCGGGCTGTTCTTCGACGCCCCCACGTCGCTGATCGAGGCGGGGATGACCATCACCGGCGACGACCTGACCGGCCAGGTGACGGACGAGGACGGGGTCAAGTCGGTCTCCAAGTCCGTGAACATCAAGGGCGAGGTGCTCAGCACCTACGGCGCCTTCGATGTCGGTCTCGAATTCGGAACCAATGGCATCAGCAAGGATGACATTCGGTCGACCAGCTTCACGATCTCCTCCACCGATCCGGTGACGATCGACATGTTCGAGGAGAGCGATTTCGCCCTGCGCTACACCTCGGTGGGCGAGGAAGGCGGGTCGCGGGACGATTCGCTCAAGATCGGCGGGACCTCCGAATCGCTCGGCTCCATCGGCGACCGGGTGTGGATCGACGCCGATTTCGACGGCATCCAGGGCGCGGACGAAGCGGGCCTTGCGGGCGCGGTTGTCACCCTGTGGAAGAACGGCGTCGACAGCGGCCTGACCGCGGTGACCGACGCCGACGGCTATTACCTGTTCGATTTCCTCGAGGCCGCCGATTACAGCATCGTGGTGTCGGCCCTGCCCGAGAATTACGTGTTCACCCTCCAGGACGCCGGGGCGGACGAGGCGGCGGATTCGGACGTGGACGCGGGCGGCGCCTCGGGCGTGATCGCGCTGGCCGAGGGGCAGGACGTGACCTCGCTCGACGCCGGGGTCTACGACCTGACCACGATGATCGACCCGCCGGAGCTGCTGGACGACGACGCCTGCACCTGCTGGACCGAGGCGCCGACCCTCTCGGTCCTGTCGAACGACGAGCCGGGCGTGACCATCACCGCGGTCGAGGGGATCGCGCTGACCCCGGGCGGCGCCGTGACGCTGGCCAGCGGCGCGACCGTGACGCTGAACGCCGACGGCACGCTGACCTATGACGGCGTCGACGCCTGGGCGGGGCTCGAGTTCGGCGGCATGGGCGTGGACGTCTTCACCTACACCGCCGCCAACGAATACGGGATGGAGAGCACGGCCTCGGTGTCGATGACCGTCCATGCCACCAACATCAAGACCCTCGAGGATGTCGAGGCGATCAAGCCCGACTCGGTCGAGGTGTTCGTGACCGTGCAGGGCGACGGCTTCGTCGTGGACGTCGCCTCGCCGCAGAACGAGCGGTTCTCGGCGACCGCCAGCACCGACATCTACTGCGTGGACTTCTTCGGCGACGTGCCCGACGGCATCCTGGTGACGGCCGAGGTCTTCCTGGCCGACGCGAACAACGCCGCGCTCGGCGAATTCGTGCAGAACTGGGAGAACCTCGACCTGGTGAACTGGATCCTGAACCAGGACTTCGTGTCCCAGGGCTACACCGCGCAGGAGGTCCAGCAGGCGATCTGGAACCTGACGGACGACCTGTTCATCTCGTTCTACCCCGGCGCCAGCGAGATCGCCGCCCAGGCCCGCGCCGAGGGCGAGGGGTTCGAGGCGGGCGAGGGCGACCTCGTGGGCCTCGTCCTCGCGCCGATCGAGGAGGTCGATGCGAACGGGGTGGAGATCACCAACCACCAGAACCTGATCTACGGGGTGGAGTACGAGAGCTTCTCGGACTGCCTGTGCATGTGACGACGCTTTCCAGGCGACGCCCCGGTCCTTTCGGGGCGCAGGGGGCGCGGACCGGCCGGTCCGCGCCCCCTTTTTCATGCGCCCGGCGCGCCGGCGGGCGGCGGTTCGCCCCGCGCGGAACCGGCGCCCGGGATGCACGCAAAAGTAGAAAAGTATTGAGGAATGTTTTATTAATAGCCCGCTCCCGACGTGTTCATGCGGGAGCGGTTTTGCGTATGCGTCTCACCAACGAAAAGGACTCGTTGCGGCATGACTTACAAAAGATTCACGAAATACGGAAGCGACTCCTGCGCGCCCTCCGGGCGGGACCGCGACGGCGGCAAGGACAGGGACCGCGACCGGGACGACCGGCATGACAAGGACCGCGACCATGACCGCGGCGGCAAGGACTGCGGCCGCGACGACCGCCACGACAAGGATCGCGACCATGACCGCGGCGGAAAGGACTGCGGCCGCGACGACCGCCACGACAAGGACCGCGACCACGACCGCGGCGGCAAGGACTGCGGCCGCGACGACCGCCACGACAAGGACCGCGACCACGACCGCGGCGGCAAGGACTGCGGCCGCGACGA
>NZ_JBOCEF010000011.1:0-6991 GCF_050586345.1 Rhodovulum sp. DZ06 | reverse complement strand
CCTCCACGACAAGGACCGCGACAGGGACCGCGACTGCGATCCCCGCCCGCCGAAGGACTGCGACCCGGACCCCGAGCCCTCGGGCAAGGCCAGCCTCGGGAACCGCGTCTGGATCGACGCCGACCGCGACGGGATCCAGGACGCGGACGAGGTCGGGCTCGCCGGGGCCGTGGTCGCGCTCTGGCGCGACGGGGTCGACACCGGCCTGACCGCGACCACCGACGCCGACGGGTTCTACCTGTTCGAAGGCCTCGCCGCCGGAAGCTACTCCATCGCCGTCTCGGCCCTGCCCGAGACCTACGTGTTCACCCTCCAGGACGCGGGCGGCGACGACGCCCTCGATTCGGACGTGGACGCGAACGGCGTCTCCGGCCCGGTCACGCTCGGGCGCTGCGACGCGGACCTGTCGCTCGACGCCGGGGTCTACGAGATGTCGGTGGTGATCGCGCCGACGCTGATGGATGACGACGCCTGCACCTGCTGGACCGAGACGCCGGTCCTCGACGTCCTGGCCAATGACGACCCGGGCCTGGCCATCGCCGGGATCGACGGCATGGCGGTCGCCGCGGGCGCGTCCGTGACGCTGGCCTCGGGCGCGCTCGTCACCCTCAACGCCGACGGCACGCTGACCTATGACGGCGTGGACGCCTGGGCCGGGCTGGCCTTCGGCGAGATGGCGACCGAGACCTTCACCTACACCGCCGTCGCCGCCGACGGCGGGTCCGCGCAGGCGACCGTTTCCATCGACATCCACGCGAGCAACATCAAGACCATCGAGGACATCGAGGCGATCAAGCCCGACACGGTCGAGGTGCTGGTGAACTCGGTCGCGGGCGGGGGCTTCGTCATCGACGTGCTCTCGCCGGACGCCCCCCGGTTCGAGGCGCTGGGCAGCGCGGACGTCTATTGCGTCGACTTCTTCGGCGACGTGCCGGACGGGTTCACGGTGACGGCCGAGGTGTTCCTGGCCGACGAGGGGAACGCCGCCCTCGGGGCCTTCGTGCAGAACCGGGAGAACCTCGACCTGGTGACCTGGGTGCTGAACCAGGACTTCACCGCCCAGGGCTACACCGCCGCCGAGGTGCAGAACGCGATCTGGAACCTGACCGACGACCTGTTCATCGGCTTCGAGCCGGGCGCGGTCGAGATCGCGGAGATGGCCCGGGCCGAGGGCGAGGGCTTCGTGGCGGGCGAGGGGGACCTCGTGGGCCTCGTGCTCGCGCCGCTCCAGGAGGTCGACGACGCGGGCGCCGAGCTCACCAACCACCAGAACCTGATCTACGGGGTGGAGTACGGGGCCTTCGCGGACTGCCTGTGCATGTGAGCGCCCGGCGCAGGTGAACGCGAAAGGGGGCGCGGACCGGCCGGTCCGCGCCCCCGTGTCATGCGCGTCCCGCCCGGGCGCCCCGGGCCACGGCGGCGACCGGCGGGCGGAAGCCCTCGAAGGTGATCGCGTCGGCATGGCGCAGCGCCTCGGCCGCGTCGGCCTCGTTGCGCACGGTCCAGCACAGCACCGGCGCGCCGCGCGCGCGCAGCGCCGCCACCGCCGGGCGCGGCAGGTCGCGCACCCCGTAGGAGACGAAATCCGCCTCCAGCTCGTCGAACAGCTCGAGATCGGCGAGCGCCTGGCGCTGGCGCTCGTCCAGCACGTCGGCCGCGTCGTCCACCTCGGCGAAGGAGCAGGACACCAGGCCCCGGCGGACCTCGGGGGCGTTGTCGCGGAACCAGGCGATGGGCCGCGGGTCGAAGGACATCACCGCCGCCGGGCCCGAATAGCGCGCCAGCGCCCGGGCCACGGCTTCTTCCAGCGGGCCGCTGGGCCCGGGCTGGCGCTTGATCTCCACCACGATGGGCGTGCGCCCGGCCAGCACCCGCAGCGCCTGGGCCAGCGACGGGATCCGGTCGCCGCCGCCGCCGCGCAGCTCCACGTGCTGAAGCTGGGCGCGGGTCAGCGCGCCGACCGGGCCCGTGCGGTCGGTCAGCCGGTCCAGCACGTCGTCGTGGAACACCATCGCCTCGCCATCGGCCGAGAGCTGCACGTCGATCTCCACCGCGTAGCCGTTGGCGGCGGCGGCGTCGATGGCGCTCAGGCTGTTCTCGACCACCCCGGCCTGCAGGTCGTGCAGGCCGCGATGGGCGATGGGCAGAAGGGTGAAATCCGGCATCGGTCGCGGCATCGCGTGGCTCCGGCGTCAGGGCGGCGCGGCCCCGATCCCGGCGGGCGGGAACGGGCGGGCGGAGGGAAATCGGAACGCGGCGGCGGGATACGCGGACAATTCAATCTTAGCGCGAAATGAAGGCGCGGCCATGCCGAAGCCCGGCGGCGCCTGCGCGGCCGCGGCCGCCCGGGCCGCCGCGGGGCCCGGGCGACGCGCTCAGGCGGCGCGGATGGCGAACAGGCCCTCGACCTCGACCGCCACGCCCAGCGGCAGCGACGCGCAGCCGACGGCGGCGCGCGCATGGGCGCCGATCTCGGGGCCGAAGGCGGCGACCATCAGGTCCGATGCGCCGTTCACCACCTTGGGCTGGTCGATGAAATCGGGGGTGGAGTTCACGAAGCCGCCGAGGCGCACGACCTTGGTGACCCGCGACAGGTCCCCGCCGCAGGCGGCCCTGAGCTGGGCGAGCAGCGACAGCGCGCAGGCCTGCGCGGCGGCCTGGCCGCCGGCGACGTCCATGTCCTCGCCCAGCCGCCCGGTGATGAACCCGTCCGGCCCGGCGCTGACCTGCCCCGAGACGTAGACCAGCCCGTCCTGCACCACCCAGGGCACGTAGTTGGCGGCGGGCGCGGGCGCGTCCGGCAGGGTTAGGCCGAGCTTGGCGAGGGCGTCTTCGACGGGTCCGGTCATGGGCGGGGCTCCGGGGGAATGCGTGGGTGGGACGAAGGATCCGGGGCCACCCTGCACCGGGCCGAACGCCGTTGAAAAGCATGGAGTTCCGGGGGCGGTGGAAAATCATGCGCCTGCCGCCGCGGCGCCCCCCCCGCACGCGCGCCGGGGAGATGGCGGCGGGATGGCGGCGGGGATCGCGCGGGGATCGCCGCGGGGATGGCGGAACGCGAACGGGGCGGCGCATCGCTGCGCCGCCCCGTCCCTGCCGCGGTCCCGGGCCCGGGGGCCTGCGGGATCACTCCTCGATCATCGCCCGGCTGAAATAGTCGGTCAGCGGCTTGGTCAGGTAGGTCAGCGGCGTGCGCGACTGCGCCTGGATATAGCCTTCCACCGGCATCCCCGGCACCAGCGTCAACCCCTCGAGCTTCTCCAGCTCGCCCTCGTCCGGCGCCAGCGTGGCGGTGTAATAGGTCCGCCCCGTGCGCTCGTCCTGGAAGGCGTCGGGGGACACCTTGACCACGTGGCCCTGGAGTTCGGGCGTGGTGCGCGAGTTGAAGGCCGAGAAGCGCAGCGTCGCGGGCTGGCCGGCCCAGACCTGGTCGATGAAGATCGTGTCGATCTGGCTCTCGATCACCAGCTCCACGTCGCTGGGCACGATGTAGAGGATCGGCTCGCCCGGGCTGACCACCGAGCGGACGGCGAAGACGGTCATCCCCGTCACCACCCCGTCGATGGGCGCGCGCACGTCGAGGCGCGTCATCCGCTCCTCCAGGCTCGCCAGCTGCTCGCGCACCTGGTTCTGCTGGTACTGGATGTCGCGCAGCTGGGTGATCGATTCCTCCTGCCGCTGCGAGCGCAGGTTGAGGATCTGGATCTCGATCTCGGCGATCCGCCCGCGGCTTTCGGCCATGCCCGCGGTCAGCTCTCCGACCTGGCCCTGCAGGCGCGCTTCCTCGCGCTGGAGGGACAGAAGGCGGGTGAGCTGCGCAAGGCCCTGGTCGAACAGCTTCTGCTGGCCCTCCAGCTCCCGCGCCACGAGGCCGAGCTGGCGTTCGAGCGCGGCGGCCTGCGCCTCGGCGCCCTTCACCTGCTCGCGGATCTGGGCCTGGCGTTCGCGCAGCTGCTCGACCTGGTCGGCCATTGTCTGCACGCGCGCGTAGAACAGGCTGCGCTGGCCCTCGACGATGTCGGCCACCGCGGCGCTGACGGCTTCGGCCGCGAGGATCTCCTCCGAGAAGGTCAGCTCCTCCTGCCCCAGCTGCTCGGCGCGCAGCCGCTCGGCGCGGGCGACCAGCTCCCAGTACTGGCCGCGGAGCGATTCGAGCTCGTTGACCATCAGCGTGTCGTCGAGGCGCAGCAGCACGTCGCCCGCCCGCACCCGGTCGCCGTCGCGCACGCTGATGGCGCCGACCACGCCGCCGTCGGGATGCTCGACCACCTGCTGCTTGGTCTCGACCTCGACCTTGCCGGGGGCGACCACGGCCGAGGAGAGGTCGGCCATCGCCGCCCAGACGCCGAAGCCGCCGACGAGGATGATCAGCGACAGGATGCCGAGCCACATCGGCCCGCGCGCGGCATAGGTGCGCTCGTCGGCGCCGCCGGGGCCGCCGGACCCGCCGCCCGGGGCCATCATCGCGCCCGCGGGGGCGGGGACCATGCCGCCGCCCCCGCCCGCGGCGGGAAGCCCGGCCTGGCCCGGCGCCGGCGCGGCGGCGGGCGGCTTCGCGCCCGGGGCCGCGGGCGGCGGGGCGGTGCGGCCGGGTTTCGGCCGGGTCAGCACCTGTTTCTGCGCGTCGGCCACGGCGGCGGTCACGTCGGGCGCGCCCCCGGCCGCGGCGGAGGCGGGTTTCGGGGCCTCGGCCATGTGCGGGCGCAGGGCGTCGCCCATCGCGGCCCCGTCCTTGCGCGGATCGCTCTTGTCGCTCATCACGCGGTCTCCGGCTTGCCGGGGGTTCCGGCCTGTGCGTTCGGTGCAGGCGCGCCGATGGGGCGCGCGGCGGCGGGGGCGGATTGCGGCGGCGCCGCCTGCCCGCCCGCCGGGCCGCCCTGGGCCACCTGCGGCCAGTTGCGCACGTGCTGGCGCAGCACCTCGTCCTTCGGCCCGAAGGCCTTCCGCACGCCGCCTTCCATCATCAGGATCAGGTCGCAGTGATGGATCGCCGCCGGGCGGTGGGCCATGATGATCACGGCCTTGCCGCGGGACTTGAGGTCCTCGATCGCCTTGTTCAGCGCCTCGGACCCGCCCGCGTCGAGGTTGGAGTTCGGCTCGTCCAGGATCACCACCGCCGGGTCGCCATACATGGCGCGCGCCAGGCCGATGCGCTGGCGCTGGCCGCCCGAGAGCTTGCCGCCGCCCGCCGAGACCGGCGTGTCATAGCCCTGCGGCAGGTTCAGGATCAGCTCGTGCGCCCCCGCGCGCTTGGCGGCCTCGACCACCTTCGCGTCGTCGGGCTTCACCTCCATCCGGGCGATGTTCTCGGCCACCGTGGCGTCGAACAGGGCCACGTCCTGCGGCAGGTAGCCGATATGCCGCCCCAGCGCCGCGTCGTCATACTGGTCCAGCGCCGCGCCATCGAGGCGCACGTTGCCCGAGGCCGGCCGCCAGACCCCGGCGATGGCCCGCGCCAGCGTGGATTTGCCCGAGGCCGACGGGCCGATCACGCCCAGCGCCTGCCCGGGCTCGAGCCGGAAGGACACCATGCGGATCGCCGCCGTCTGCTCCCCGGGCGCGACCACCGTCAGCTGCTGCGCCTCGAGGATCGAGCGCGGGGCGGGAAGCTGGGTCTTCTCGGGCTGCTCGGGGGTCTTTTCCAGCAGGTCCTTGAGCGAGGACCAGCCCTGCATCGCCCGCTGAACCATCGCCCACTGGCCGATGGCCTGCTCGATCGGGGCCAGCGCGCGGCCCATCATGATCGAGCCCGCGATCATCGAGCCGGGGCTCAGCGTGCCGTCGATGGCGAGATAGGCGCCGAGGCCGAGCATGCAGGACTGCAGGAAGAAGCGCAGCGTCTTGGAGGCGGTGGAGAAGCCGCCCGTCCGGTCCGAGGCGGTCAGCGACGCGGTCAGCGAGCGCGTGCGGTACGCCTGCCAGCGCGCCAGCACCGCGCCGCGCATCCCGAGGCCCTGCACCGTCTCGCCCTCGCGCCGCACGGCGTCGGTGAACGCCTCGGACTGCGCGCTGGCGCCGTTCGCCATCTTCTGCGGCTCGCGGCTGAACACCTGGTTGAGGAAGGTCAGCAGCACCAGCAGCGCGCCCCCCGCAACCGCCAGCGCGCCCATCGACCAGTGGAACGAGAAGATCGCCAGCAGGAAGACCGGCGTCCAGGGGATGTCGAAGATCGCGAAGGGCGCGGGGGTCGACATCAGCCGCTGGATCGATTCGAGGTCGCGCAGCCCGGTGGCGGGCTTGGCCCGTTCCGTCGGGGCGACCGAGCGGCGCAGGATCGCCTCGAACACCCGCTTGTCCAGCATCGCCTGGAAGCGGGCGCCGCGCCGCGCCATGATCCGCCCGCGGGCGTAGTCGAGCACGCCCATCATCAGGAACAGGAACGCCATGATCGCGCCCAGCGCCACCAGCGTCGCCTCGGAGCGCGAGGACAGCACCCGGTCATAGACCTGGAGCATGAAGATCGGCCCGGTCAGCATCAGCAGGTTCACGAAAAAGCTGAACACCCCGATGGCGATGAAGAACCGGCGCCCCTCGAACAGGGTGGCCCGAAGCTCCTCCCGCCCCGGGGCGACCTTCTTCGGCGGGCCCCCGGCCGATGTCTTGCGCGCGCTCATGCTTATGTCCCTTGCCCCCGCAGGCGTTAAATTCCCGTTTGCCGGGCCGGTGTAGCATCGGCGGCGCGCGGGATCGACATGAATGCGACTCCCGCCTTGCGCCCTCGGAGCGAGCGGCGGAGGGCCCCGCGCCCGCCCTGCTTGCGCCGCCCGCACGGCCCCGCCCCGCCGGGACGGCCCCCGCCCCGGGACGAAGGGTCGGAGGGAGGGCCGGAGACGGCGCCCGCGCAGGGCGATCTGCGCCGCAACGTGAACGCGGCGTGAGCGGGGCGTGAACCGCGGGTTTCGCGCCCGGCCCGCCCTGCGGCTGGCGGTGCGCGAGGGGATGCGCTCGATCGAGCACGTGAAGCGCTACACCACCAACGGCATGGCCACCG
>NZ_JBOCEF010000010.1:0-105450 GCF_050586345.1 Rhodovulum sp. DZ06 | reverse complement strand
CGTTGCCCATATCCGCATTCTTGTCAGACGCTTGGCTCGCTTCCACGCCCCGCCCATCGAATTATGAGTCGGGCTCTGAGAGAGCCTCGCGGGTCTTGCCGCGCTCCACATGCGGAAACAGGCGGTTCTCGCCTTCTCGTCGCCGCAGCGCGACGAGGTCGAGCAAGCCGAGGTCGATGAGGCTCTGGTGCACGGGAATGCGGCGGCGCGCGGCGGAGGATTTCAGCCGCTGGCCATGGCCTTGAGTGATGTCGAAATACGGGATGCCGTCGTCTTCGCGAATGTTCTCGGGCGAGAGCTGGAGCGCCTCTTCCGCACGCAGCGACGCGTGGAGCGAGATCAGCGGCGTCCAGAACAAAGGGTCGCCGGGGTCATCGAGCTGCCCCTGGAAGACCGGCGTGCGGAACAGCGCGCCGAGATGCTCGCCCCAGATTTCGCGGCCCTCGTCCGCCTCGCGAAGCTTCATCTCTTCGACGGCGGCGCCTCTCCAGATCACGCCCTCCATCACGTTGGACGTCATCTGGCCGAGGGCGACGAGGTAGCGGACGACGCGCTGCGCGTCTTGCATGTGACGGTAGACGGTCGCGACGCTCAGGCGAGGGACGGCGGCGTTGTGCCAGGCAAGTTCTGCGTTGCCGGCGCTCTCGCCGGCGTTGATCGCTTTGCGGCGGGCGGCTTCGCGCGCGGCGGCTTCCTCGGCATCGAGGCGTTCGACGAAGCCGCGCAGGTCCTCGGGCTGGTGCTGAGACTTGCCATGTGTCCGCGGCAGGCGGGTGATGATGTCGAACGCGTCGACGAAGTGCTTTCGCTCAAGCTGCTCCGTCGGGAGCTTCGGAAGCAAGCTGTCGAGCAGCTTGATCGTCGCCTCGGCGTTGGCGCGAGAGTTCTTGCGCCAGGAGCTTCCCCTGCCGGGGTTTCCTACTTCGTCCCGGGTCTTGCCCTCTTTGCCGGCGCATCGCGCTTCGATGTAGGCGCGGGCTGCCTCGGCGAACCGTCGCCCCTTGCGGCTTTGAGCCCGGCTCGCCGATTTCTCCCGAACCGCGACGCGCGGCGTGGGGGCGGGCAGAGGCGCGCCGTTCGTCCTCGGCGCAGGCGCGGTCGGAGCGGTGTGGATAGGGGTAGGGGAGCCGCCAAGCGCGCCGGTCTGCTCCGCGGGGAGGGGGTGGCGTTCAGAGGGCGCCTGCGTATCCGCCGCGCGGGCGGCCGGCGAATCGACCGGCGCATGGGTGCGGCTGGGCGCCGAGTGGGGCGGAGCAGCGCTTGCAAATGTCGCCGGCGCCGCGTGGGCTGCGGCAAGCTGCGTCGGCGGATGTTGGAGCCAAGGGGCGATGAACGGCGTAGGCGGCGGGGCGGCGGTGGCTGCGGTGAACCAGGGGGAGGGCGACGTGTAGTGGCCGCGGTCGCAGCGAACGCGCTCCTCGCTCACGTCGAGGAGGACGCGTGTGGCTTCGTAAGCGAGCCAAAGCCAGTCGGGATAGGATTCGTCGAGGGTGATTCCCAGTCGTCGGGCCACCTCGCGCAGGGGCGCGCGGGCGCTCTCGCGATCTCGGGCGTAGAGGGCGGCGCGCAGCGTCTGTTGCAGCGCCATTTCACGTGCGATCTCGGCTTCGGCGGCGATCGCATCGCGGATCGGGGCCCGCGCGCGCTGCTGCGCGGCGGCTTCGACTTCAAAACGTGCAAGTTCGATGAGAATCCGCTCGGCTGACGCTGGGTCGATCGGCATCGTCGTCTCCGTCATGGCGGCGAACGCAAGGTCGCTCATGGCTGAGAGGCGTTGTGCGGTGATTTTCGCGGCGGAGAGGTCGTGAGTCCGCAACGAGAGGCACAAGAACGCGTTTTGTGGGAAATGATCGCCGTAACGGCGGCGCACCGTTTTCGGCCACCGACGGCGCCAGTGCCAGCCGGAGGGACGATATTCGAGATGTGCCTGAGGGGTTTTACGAGGCATGCGCGACTCCAATGTGCAGAGCGGAGTGCACGTCGCGGCGCCATCGGGCCTCCCCGGAGCGGGAAGAAAAGCAAACCAAAACAATATCAGCAGGTTGGGGCAAGCTGGCTCCGGCGGTAGGATTCGAACCTACGACCAGCGGATTAACAGTCCGATGCTCTACCACTGAGCTACGCCGGATCAGAGCTGCTTGCGGGGCGTCGTATACCCACGGGGCGGAGCGGCGTCCAGAGCGAATTTCAAACTTTTTTCGCCCGCCCCCGATTATCTCCGCGCGGCGCCCCCCGGGGGCCGCCGCGCGGGCGCGCTCAGCCCCGGCGGCCGCCGTAATCGCGGGTGATCTCCCCGGCGATGCGCTTCACCGTCTCGCCGATGGCGCGCAGCTTGTCCTCGCCGATCCGGGCCTTCGGGCCCGAGACCGAGATCGCCGCCGCGGGCAGCCCCTGTTCGTTCAGAACCGCCGCCGCGACGCAGCGCATGCCCTCGGCGTTCTCCTCGTCGTCGATGGAAATCCCGGCGGCGCGGATCCGCTCCAGCTCGGCCAGCACCGCGTCCTCGGTCACCAGCGTGCGCGAGGTGGCGCGCGGCATCCCGTGTTCGGCCAGGATCGCGCGGGCCTGCTCCTCGCGCATATGCGCCAGGATCGCCTTTCCGGCGCCGGACCAGTGCATCTTCACGCGCCCGCCGACGCGGGTCAGCGCCCGCATGGAATGGCGCGATTCGATCTGCGCCATGCACACCGCCTCGCCGCCCGATTCCAGGAACACGTTGGCCGTCTCGCCGGTCTGCTCCATCAGTCGGCGCATGTAGGGGCGGGCGAGGGCGATCACGTCGCGGGTGCGCGCGAAGGCGGCCCCGACGGTGAAGGCCGACACGCCCACGTGCCACACCCCCGCCGCGCCGTCGAAGCGCGCGAAACGCTCCGCCTCCAGCGTCGTCAGGATGCGGTGGGCGGTGGAGGCGGCGAGCCCCGCCTTGGCCGCGGTCTCGGACAAGGTCAGGCCGTCGGCGCTCTCGGACAGCGCGCGCATCACCGTCAGCGCCCGGGTGATCGACCTGACCTGCCCGGCGCGACCGTCAGCTTCCTTGCTCGTCATGTGCTCTCCCGCGAAAACATCTCTGCTGGCGCGTTCAGGTAGTGCAAAAGATCCGGGAGGAAAGCGCCCGCCTGCCGGATTCGACACCGAGGGGTGGAAAGCTACCCGCCCCCGCGCGGGGCCTTGCGCCGCCCCGCGGGGCGGGCGAGTGTGGCGGCCCGTTCCGCGCCGCCCCCGGCGGCCCGGCGCGGGCCGCAATTCAACCGTGCAAGGGAGGGCCGGGGCCATGCAGGCGCTGCGATCCAACGGCGTTTACATCCACTACGCCGACGAGGGGGACCCGGACGGCGCGCCGGTGCTGTTCGCCAATTCGCTGGGCACCGATTTCCGGGTCTGGGATGCGCTGATCCCGCGCCTGCCCGCGGGGCTGCGCATCATCCGCTTCGACAAGCGCGGGCATGGCCTGTCCGAGGCGCCCGAGCCGCCCTACGGGATGCAGGAGCTGGTCCACGACGCCGCCGCGGTGCTCGACCACCTCAAGGTCAAGGACGCCGTGGTGGTGGGCCTGTCGATCGGCGGGCTGATCGCGCAGGGCCTCGCGGCCGAGCGCCCGGACCTGGTGAAGGCGATGGTGCTGATGGACACCGCCGCCAAGATCGGGACCGAGGACATGTGGAACGCCCGCATCGACCAGGTGCAGGCCCAGGGCATCGCCTCGATGGCCGAGGGCATCCTCGAGCGCTGGTTCGCCAGGGCGTTCCGCGAGGAAAAGCCGGGCGAGCTGGCCATGTGGCGCGCGATGCTGACCCGCACGACGGTCGAGGGCTATGCCGGCTGCTGCGGCGCGATCCGCGACTGCGACCTGATGGAGAGCACCTCGCGCCTCACCCTGCCGACGCTGGCGATGGGCGGGGACGAGGACGGCTCCACCCCGCCCGACCTGGTGCGGGAGACCGCGAACCTCGTGCTCGGGGCCCGGTTCGAGCTGATCCGCGGCGCGGGCCACCTGCCTTGCGTCGAGAAGCCGGGGGAGACCGCGGCGCTGATCTCGGCCTTCCTCGAGGAAGTCGGCCATGTCTGACGCGGCCCCGAAATCCGCCCGCCACGCCGAGGGGATGGCGGTGCGCCGCTCGGTCCTCGGGGACGCCCATGTGGACCGGGCCGAGGCCGCCAAGACCGCGTTCGACGAGCCGTTCCAGGACTTCATCACCGAGGGCGCCTGGGGCACGGTCTGGAAGTCCGACGGGCTGACGAAGCGCGAACGCTCGATGATCACGCTGGCGCTGCTGGCCGCGCTGGGGCACTGGGACGAGGTGGCGATGCATGTGCGCGCCACGAAGAACACCGGGGCCACGCCGAAGGACATCCAGGAGGCGATGATGCATGTCGCCGTCTATGCCGGGGTGCCCGCCGCCAACCACGCGCTGAAGATCGTCAAGCAGACGCTGGCGGAAATGGAGGCGGCGGAGGGCTGACCGCCCGCCGCCCCCCGACCCCTCCCGCGCCCCCGGCCCCCGCGCCGGGGGCGCCGCTGCGAAAAGGGCCTGCCATGTCCTGCATCTACGACCACCTCGCCGCCTCCGGGCAGTGGATCATCTCCTCGCCCATCGACGGGCTGGCGGATGAAGACGCGGCGCTGCGCACGCTCGAGGCCCTGCGCGAGGCGCTGGAGCCGCTGGAGCGGCTGGTGGAGGACGAGGCCGCCCGCCCGAACGGCGCGGCGTTCTTCGCCCTCAACCCGCGCGGCGAGGATTACGAGGTCGAGGTCTTCGATCCCTGGGCCGAGGAGGTCCAGGCCTTCTGGCAGCTGGTGGCGAAGACCGAGTCGCTGCACCCCACGGCGGAACTCCTGTTCCTCGCCGCCGGGGACCTGTTGCAGCGCTGGGGCCCGGATGCGGGCGCCGAAGGGTTGTGGGAGGCCGAGGGCGTGCAGTTCTGCGAGGCCGCCCTCGCGGTCCTGGCGCTGGGCGCGCCGGACTTCCTCGCGCATTACCTGCGCTTCCTCGACCTGTGGGATCTCGAAAGCGCGTCCTCGCAATACGAGATCACCCAAGCGCTGGTCGAGGCCCATGGCGAGGAGCCGGAGGCCTTCGCGCTGGAGGCGAAGCTGGAGACGTTCTGAGGCGCCCCCGCGCCCCCGCGCCCCTTACCGGAACGCGGGCCCGTGGACCCAGAGCGTCAGCGACCGCCGCGTCCCGGCGGTCACCGGCGTGACCCGGTGCAGCATGAAGCTGGGGAACAGCACGGCCGAGCCGATGGCGCGGTCGAGCGAGACGGTATTGCCGTCATTGAGCTCGAGCGTCCCGCCCTCATAGGCGTCCGGCGCCGAGAGCTGGGCCACGAAGGTCAGCTTGCGCTTGGCCGCCCACTGACCGGCCCCGAGGTCCATGTGCCAGTCGAAATGGCCCAGGTCCCCGGCGTCGTACTCGGCCACCTGCATGCGTTCCGCGAACTGGTCGAGGGCGAAGTCGAAATGGGTCCGGTTGGCCTCGGCCGCCGCCTCCATGATCCGGGTGAAGACCCAGGCGGCGTCGCCTTCCTCGTCCGGCCAGGCGATGCGCGCGCGGCGCTGGCCCGGGTCGGTCGCGCCGCGCACCAGCCCCGCCTCGGCATAGCCCGCGGCGGCGGCATGGGCGCAGATCCGCGCGCATTCCGAAGGGCTGAACAGGGCGGGCAGGAACAGGGGGGCGAGGGAATGGCCGCGGGCGGCGCTCGCCGCGGCGGGAAGGGGCATGTTCACCGGCGTCTCGTGGGCTGGGAGGGGCGAGGGCGGCAGCATGGCGCTGCGCGGCGCCGCCGTCTCGCCGGTTCCCGACCGGGCGGGGGCGGGAACGGGGCGCCGGATCGCGGCGCCGGGATGTCGGTTTCGGGCCGTGCCAGGCGGTGGGCGGCGGGGCCGGGCCGCGGCGCGCGGGCGGCCCCCGCCGGGTCAGAAGATCACCGCCCGCTCCGCCGCCGCGAAGATCCAGGGCCAGATCCCCGCGCCCCCCACCAGCCCGTCGAGCGCGAAGAGCGCCAGCCGCCCCGCCCCCCACAGCACCAGCGCCGCGAATCCCGCGCAGACCGACAGGTAGGTCGCCACCAGCCACTGCGTCGCCTTCTCCTCCGCCTCCTGGTCCTCCTGGATCCAGAAGGCGGTGCGCGCGGCGAAGGGCGGGCGCAGCGTGGCCAGCGCGAACACCGCGAAGAACAGGTGCAGCGCCGTGGGCGCGAGGGTCGAGAGCAGCATCACCGTCATCGCCAGCCCCGGCCCGCCGAACGGGTCCCCGGCCGCGGCGGCGAGGTCCTGCCAGGACCCGTCCCCCTCCACCGCGTGGAGCGCGTTGGCCAGCGCCGCGGCCAGCCCGAACATGCAGACCAGCGCCAGCCCGACATCCGCCGCCGCATGGGCCGCCAGCGCCCCCAGCCGCGCCGCCAGCCGCGGCCCCCGCGCGTCGGCAAGCAGCCGCGCCATCAGCCAGCGGCTCGCCGCCCAGGAGGGCAGGTCGAACAGCGCGTTGATCATCGGCAGCCCGATCATCACCACGACCGAGGCCGCCGGCGCCACCGCTCCGACCGCCAGCGACGCGGCGGCGAGGGCGGCGGCCAGCCCCGCCGCGCCGATGCCGATCGTCGTCCCCACCCCCGCGATCAGCCCCGCGCCCGCGGCCATCGAGGCGGGGTCGAGCAGCGCGTCCAGCCGGTCCCAGCCGGAGGCGAGGCCGAGCAGCACGACGGCCGGGCCGAACCCGACCAGCGCCGCGGCGGCCCCTGCGGCGGCGGTCAGGACCAGCTCCTGCGCCGTAAGCCGGGCCGCCCGCGCCCGGCCCGCCCCGGCGCGCGCCGCGGCGTGGCGGCGGGCGACCCAGCGGCAGGCGGAGAACGCGGGCAGGAAGGTCGAGAGGAACATCACCGCCGCCACCGCCGCGCGCTCGCCCGCGCCGCCGGACGGGTCGGTCAGCGCCACCTGCAGGATCCACAGGCAGGGCGCGTAGAGCACCGCGAGGCGGAAGCACACCGCCAGCGCCCGTGCCCCGAGGGGCGGGCCGAAGGCGCGGTCGAGCCGCGCCAGCGTGCCGTCCAGCAGCCCGGCATAGGCGTCGCTCCAGCGTCCGCCATAGAGCCACATCCGCACCCGGGCGCGCCATTTCGGCCCGCCGAGCGCGCGCAGGAAGAAGGCCAGCGCGCTGGGCATGACCACGGTGTAGATGGCGACGAGGGCGGGATCCCCGGGCAGGCACCAGCCGAGCGCCTCGACCCCGGTGCAGGTCTGCGTCGCCTCGGTCATGCCCGCGCCCTTCCCCGTCATCCTCGGGGTCAAGGATGGCGGGGAAGGGCGGGTCGGATCAATGGTCTTGGCGCCGGGGGCGCGGCTGGCGCGTGGACGGGCGGGGCGTGGATGGCCGGTGCGTGGACGGCTGGTGCTTGGACGGCAGGGGCGTGGGGACGGGCGGGGCGTGGACGGCCGGGGCGTGGGGACGGGCGCCCGGAGGGGGCGCGGGGGCGGCCGTCCGGCGCGTGGATGCCGGGCGGCTGCGTCGTATCGCGGCGGTGCGGCGGCGCCGCGCGGGGCAGGGGCGCTGGGCGGGGCGGTCGCCGGGCGGGGCAGGCGCGGGGCGGCCCGGGCGGGGCGCGGCCCCGCCGCCCTCAGCCGCGGTCCTTGCGGTGCGCCTCGACCAGCGCCTTGCGCTGGACCTTGCCGTTGGGGGTGCGCGGCAGGGCGTCGACGGTGATCACCTCGCGCGGGCGCTTGTACTTGGCCAGCGCCTCTTCCGCGTGGGCCAGGATCGCGGCGGGGTGGATCTCGGCCCCCTCCTTCGGCACCACGAAGGCGGCGATGATCTCGAGGTCCGCGCGCACGGGCAGGGCGGCGACGGCGACCTCGGCCACGCCGGGGGCCTGGGCGAGGGCGGCCTCGACCTCGCCCGGGCTGACGCGATAGCCGAGCGCGTTCATCACCTCGTCCGCGCGGCCCTCGTGGCGCACATAGCCGTCTTCGTCCATCACCGCGACGTCGCCGGTGACGAACCAGTCGCCCTCGTATTCCGTGTCCTGCCGCCAGTAGCCGAGCATCAGCCCCGGATCGCGCGCGTCGACCGCGATGCGGCCCATCTCGCCGACCGGCACGGGGGCGCCGTCATCGCCGAGGAGCGCGATGCGGCGGCCTTTCTGCGGGCGGCCCGCGAAGCCGGGGCGCACGGGCACGGAGGGGGAGCAGGAGATGTAGGTGGAGATCTCGGACATGCCGAGGGCTTCGAACAGGGGCTTGCCGGTGGCCGCCTCCCACGCCTCGCGCAGGGGCTGGGGCGTGCGTTCCCCGGCGGTGATGCCGTGGCGCAGCTGCTTGAGGGGGCCGAGGTCGGCGCCGGATTTGAGCATCTGGCGGTACACGCCGGGCGCGCCCGCGAAGATGGTGGCGCCGCTTTCGGCCACGAGGCGCGGCCAGATGCCGGGATCGCGATGGCCGGTATAGATGGTGGTCGAGGCGCCGGCCCCCCAGGGGTCCTGCAGGCCCGCGCCAAGGGTGTAGGTCCAGTTGAACGCCCCGGCATGGAGCACCGCGTCGTCGGCGGTCAGCCCGTACCAGCCGTCCCACATCATCCGCCGCGCCCAGGCGCTGCGCTGGGCGTGGAGCACGCCCTTGGGCCGCCCCGAGGTGCCGGAGGTGTAGATCAGGAAGGCCGGGTCCTCGGCATGGGTCGGCCCGAAATCGGGGGCGGGGGATTCGCCCATGATCTCGGCGATCCGCGCGTCGCCCGCGAGGCGCCCGGGCGCGTCGAACCCCGCCGGGCGCTCGTCATCGGCGCACAGGACCAGCGCCGGGTCGGCGTCTTCGACGAGGCGGGCGAGTTCCGGGCCGGTGAGCAGGGTCGAGGTCGGGACCGCGACGGCCCCCGCGGCGACGGCGCCGAAGAACAGGATGGGGAAGCGCGGCTCGTTGCCGATGCGCAGGATCACCCGGTCGCCGGGCATCACGCCCGCGACCTGCAGGCCCGCGGCGGCGCGCAGGACGGCGTCGCGCATCTCGCCATAGGTCCAGCGGCGGGTCCCGTCATCGCCGACGACCGTCAGGCAGATCTTGTCGTCCGGCGCGTCGTGGCCGAGGGCGTGGGCCGCGAGGTTCATGTGCTCGGGCGGCGCCGCGAAGGGGCCGAGATCGAAGAGCGAGACCGAGAGGGGCGGGACGCCGGGCGCGTCTTTGGCGGGCTGTGTCATGGGGGATGGATAGCGCGCGGGGGGGCGGGCGGACAGATGGAATCGCGCGATGGGGGGGATCGCGCGGGGTTATGGCGGCCCCCGCCTGCCCGCCTGCCCGCCTGCCCGCGCGCCCGGCGGCGCGCCGCGCCGCCTTCCAGCGAAAGCGGCGGGGCTCGCCCCCTCCCCGCCCCCTTGGGCGCGGGCCTCCGCCCCCGTCAGAGGCGGTTGCGGTCCAGCCAGCGGCCGAGATCCACCAGCGTCTCGGTGAAACGGGCCAGTTCCTCCGGCGGGTACCGCCCCAGGACCTGCGCCAGGTCCGGGCCCATCGCCTGCCGGATCTCCTCCAGCAGCGCCGCGCCCTTCTCCGTCGCCTCGATGCGCCGCGCGCGCTGGTCCTTCGGGTCGGGCGTCATGCGCACCAGGCCCATCGTCTCGAACTTGGCCAGGGTCTTGGTCACCGCGGGCTGGCCCATCTCCACCGCCGCGG
Source organism: Rhodovulum sp. DZ06 (assembly GCF_050586345.1). Classification (NCBI taxonomy): domain Bacteria; kingdom Pseudomonadati; phylum Pseudomonadota; class Alphaproteobacteria; order Rhodobacterales; family Paracoccaceae; genus Rhodovulum; species Rhodovulum sp. DZ06. The sequence goes on along the minus strand of NZ_JBOCEF010000010.1, from coordinate 95,801 downwards.
CGATGTCGCTGACCCGCTCGCCACCCCCGTCGCGCCGCCGCACGAGGTGGTGCAGCACGCTGAACTGGCCCATCGTCAACCCGTGCGGCTCCAGCAGCTTGCCCATGCGCGCGCCGAAGAGCTGGCCCACGATGGACAGCCAGGTGCTGCATTCGCCGATCATCCGCATGTCCATGCGCGCCTCCCGTGCCCGGCGCGCGGCCGCGTGCGCCCCGGGGTCAAACCCAAGGCATGCATGGGCAGGCCCGGGCGCGCAATCGCCGCGGGAGCGCCCGCGCCCCTGCCGCGCCCCGGCGGCGGCGGCCCGCAGCGCCCGCGCGCCCCCGCCCGGGCCGCCGCCGAGGGCGGCGCGCCCCCTCAGCCGTACATCTTCTCCAGGTCCACCGTCGCCCGGGTCCCGAGATCGTCCCAATGCGCCGAGAGGAACCGGTCCATCGCCGCCGCCCCGGCCTCGCGCAGCTTCTCCAGAAGGAACGGATCGGGGTTCACCTTGGTGCTCGCCCCCAGCCGCCGCATCGTCTCGTCATCGGCGACCGAGTGGATCAGCACGTCCTTCCACTCCCCCTCGTGCAGCTTGCCCTCGCGGATCAGCCGCCGGACCATGTTGATCGCCCTGAGCTCGAAATTCAGGCTCGAGTTGAAGCTGATCTCGTTGACCCGGTTCTCGATCTCCTTCGCCGTGCGCGGAACCTCGTCGCGCTCCATCGGGTTGATGTGCACGATCACCACGTCCCGCGCCTGCGATCCGCGGTGGAGCGGGAACAGCGCCGGGTTGCCGGTGAAGCCGCCGTCCCAGAACGCCTCCTTGCGGCCGGTCGTGGGGTCGTCGATCTCCACCGCCTGGAACAGCGAGGGCAGGCAGGTCGAGGCGACGATGGCGTCGACGCTGATCTCCTCGCCCTCGAACACCCGGATCTTGCCGGTGCGCACATTGGTGGCGGCGATATAGAGATGGGGGCGGCAGGCCGCGCAGACCCGGTCGAAATCGAGGTCGTCCGCCAGCAGGTCGCGCAGCGGGTTGATGTCGAACGGGTTCAGGTCATAGGGCGAGAAGAACTGCGCCACCTGCGCGTTCATCAGGTTCTGCGGCGCCGCGTCGATGGCGGCCGAGACGGTGGTCAGCGTCGGGTGGATCGCCTTGACCCATTCCAGCACCGGGTTGAAGGACGACCGCCGCGCCATCTCGCCGATGCTGCCCCACAGGTGCGCCAGCGCCTGCCCGGCGCCCTTCCGGTCGCCATCGGCATAGCCCGACTTGAAGGCGGCGGCGTTCATCGCCCCGGCGGAGGTGCCGGAGATCGCCTCGATCTCCACCCGCTCCTCCTCCAGCAGCCGGTCGAGCGCGCCCCAGGTGAAGGCGCCGTGCGCGCCGCCGCCCTGGAGGGCGAGGTTGATGGTCTTGGTCCCGCCATGGACGGCGGGAACGGGGCAGGTTTCCGGGGAGGTCATGGGAATGCTCCGGGCGTTGCGGCGATCAGGGTCGGGGGGAGGGGGCGCAGGCGGCCTCCCCGCCGCAAGCGCGCGCCGTGCGTCCGGGGGGCCTGCGCGGCCCCCCGGCGCGCGGGGCGTCAGAGGGCGGTCCAGCCGCCGTCGACCGACAGGGTGGTGCCGGTGATCTGCTCGGCCGAATCCGAGCACAGGAAGGCCACGCAGCCGCCGAGCTGGGCGGTGGTGGCGAACTCCTTCGAGGGTTGGCGCTCGAGGATCACCTTCTCGATCACCTCGTCCTTCTCCATCCCGTATTTCTTCATCGTGTCGGGGATCTGCGCCTCGACCAGCGGGGTCAGGACATAGCCCGGGCAGATCGCGTTGCAGGTGATCGGCTCCTTCGCCGTCTCAAGGGCCGTCACCTTGGTCAGCCCGACGACGCCGTGCTTGGCCGCGACATAGGCCGATTTGAAGGGCGAGGCGGTGAGGCCATGCGCCGAGGCGATGTTGACCACGCGGCCCCAGCCCGCCTCGCGCATGATCGGCAGCGCGGCGGCGGTGGTGTGGAAGCTGGAGCTGAGGTTGATGGCGATGATCGCGTCCCATTTCTCGGGCGGGAACTCGTCGATCGCGGCGACGTGCTGGATGCCGGCGTTGTTCACCAGGATGTCGACCGAGCCGAGCTTCTCCTTCGCCGTCTCGACCAGGGCGCGGCACTCCTCGCCCTTGGACATGTCGGCCTTGATGTAGACCGCCTTCACCCCGTGCTCCTTGCCGATTTTCTCGGCCAGGTCGTGGTCCTCGGCGTTGTCGGTGAAGGAGTTGAGGGCGACGTTGCAGCCCTGCGAGGCGAGGTACTCGGCCACGCCGAGGCCGATGCCGGAGTTGGAGCCGGTGATGACGGCGGATTTGCCCTTGAGGGACATGGGGGGCCTTCCTTTCTGACGCGCCCGTCTTGGGGGGCGGGCAGGCATGTGTCGCAACACAGAATAGGTGCTGCGGCTGCGAAGGCGAATGCCCGGCGGCGCCGCGGGAGCGTTTTCGCCGCAGGTTCACGATGGGGTGACGATGGGGGGCGGGGCCGTGCGCCGCCATCTTGCGGACGCATCGGGCGCCTTCTCTGGCCCCGCGCGGCGCGGCCCGTTAGGCTGCGCGCCAGCCCCGGGGAAGGCGCAAAAAAAACGCCCCCGCAAGCGAGGGCGTTAAGTCGTTGAGGCAGGTTTCATACAGGCAAGAAACCTATCGAGCAGTGAGGCGAAGATACGGAATGGCAGCTCCGACTCGCAAGCGATTCTTTTCAATGACATATCGGGCCTGCGCCCTTGCGCGGGGGGGCGTTCTGCGCGCCCCCGGCGCGGGCCTTCGGCGACTCGGGCGCCGATTGGGGAGCGCGGCGCGCAAGGCGCCAATTGTGGCGGTTTCAGCCGTATTTCTTACAATTTTAACCAATTCCGCAGCGGCCGACCCGGCCCACGGAATCGCCATGCACGGGGCCCCGGCGCTGCCCGAAGGGTTCGCGCACCTGCCTTATGCCGACCCCGACTCGCCGAAGGGCGGGCGACTCACCCTCGGGGAAGTGGGGGGCTTCGATTCGCTCAACCCCTGGATCGTGAAGGGCCGCGCGCCCTGGGCGATCCGGTCCCTCTCCTTCGAAACCCTGCTGGGCCGCAACTGGGACGAGCCCTTCGCCCTCTACGGCCTGCTGGCCGAAACGGTGGAGACGCCCGAGGACCGCACTTGGGTCGAATTCAAGCTGCGCCCCGAGGCGCGGTTCTCCGACGGCTCGCCGGTCACGGCCGAGGACGTGATCTGGTCGATGGAGGTTCTGGCGGAAAAGGGCCTGCCGGGCTTCCGGTCCTCCTGGAAGAAGGTGGCGAAGGCCGAGGACCTCGGCGGCGGGCGCATCCGCTTCACGTTCAACGCCCCGGACCGGGAGATGCCGCTGATCCTCGGCCTGCGCCCGATCATGCAGAAGGCCTGGTTCGAGGGGCGCGATTTCGGCGACACGATCCTGGAGCCGATGGTCACCAGCGGCCCCTACATCGCCGCCGACCTGGAACCGGGCCGCTACGTGACCTTCCGCAAGAACCCCGACTGGTGGGGCGCGGACCTCCCCTTCAATGCCGGGCGCTGGAACTTCGAGGAGATCCGGCACGAATGGTACAAGGACGCCGCCGGCGTGTGGGAGGCGTTCAAGGCCGGGCAGGTCGACATGTTCCGCGACGGCGACCCGGGCCGCTGGCAGGACGGCTATGACTTCGCCGCCGCCCGGGACGGCCGGGTGCGCAAGGCCGAGATCCCGCATGGCCGCCCCTCGGGCATGACCGGCTTCGTGTTCAACATGCGCCGCGCGCCCTTCGATGACCGGCGCGTGCGCCTCGCGCTCGCCCATGCCTTCGATTTCGAGTGGATCAACAAGACCATGAACCGCGGCGGCTACGCGCGGATCGAAAGCTTCTTCGGCGGCTCGCCGCTGGGCCACGCGGGCAAGGCCGAGGGGCGGGAGCGCGAGATCCTCGCGCCCTTCGCCGCCGAGCTGCCCGAGGGGGCGCTGGAGGCGGCGATGGAGTGGCCCGCCTCGGACGGCTCGGGCCGCAACCGGCGCAACCTGCGCAAGGCCAAGAAGCTGCTGGAAAGCGCCGGGTTCAAGGTGGTGGACGGGGTGCTGACCTCGGCGGAAGGGGAGCCCTTCCGCTTCGAGATCCTCCTCGGCGGCGGCGCGTGGGAGGCGGCGGCGGCCACCTTCGTCGACGGGCTCAGGCCGCTGGGGATCGAGGCGCGGATCAGGACCGTGGATTCGGCGCAGTTCCAGGCCCGCGTGAACGAGTACGACTACGACATGGTGGTGCGCACCTGGGCGATGTCGCTGAGCCCGGGCAACGAGCAGCGCTTCTACTGGGACGGCGCGGGGCGCACCCAGCCGGGCACGCGGAACTATGCCGGGATCGACAGCCCTGCGGTGGACGCCGCCATCGACGCGCTGCTGGCGGCGCGGGAGCGCGAGGGGTTCGAGGCCGCGGCCCGCGCCCTCGACCGCGCGCTGACCTGGGAGGTGCAGGCGATTCCGCTCTGGCATGCGCCGGCCTCGCGCATCGCGGTGTGGGAGGGGTATTCCTGGCCCGAGAAACTGCCGCTTTACGGCGACTGGACCGGCTGGCTGCCGGACGTGTGGCGGGCGGCGCCGGCGGAGTGAGGGGCGGCGCTGCGGCGCTGCGCGCCGCTTGCGAGGGAGGGAAGGGGCCTGAGGGCCCCTTCCCTCCCTCGCGCTCCCTCCCATCCCCCTTGCGGACGTCAGCCGAGGATCAGCGTCGCGGCGATGGTCCACATCACCGCGGCGATCAGCACGTCCAGCACCCGCCATGCCGCCGGAAGGGCGAAGAGCGGCGCCAGCAGCCGCGCGCCGTACCCGAGGCCGAAGAAGAACACGAAGCTTGAGGTCACCGCCCCGGCGGCGAAGGCGGGGCGATCCGCGGGCGGGAAATCGGTGGAAATCGCCCCGATCAGCGCCAGCGTGTCCAGGTAGACATGCGGGTTCAGCCAGGTGAAGGCGAGCGTCGCGAGCAGCGCCGCGCGCAGGGATTGCTCGGCCGCGCCCTGCATCGCCATCGCCTCGCCCCGCCATGCCGCGCGCAGCCGCAGCGCGCCGTAAGCCAGCAGGAAGGCGGCCCCGCCCCAGGTCATCACCAGCCGCAGGGTCTCGTTCCCCGCGATCAGCGCCCCCATCCCCGCGACCCCGGCGATGACCAGCACCGCGTCCGAGACGGCGCAGGTCAGGCACACCCAGAACACGTGCGTCCGCGCCAGCCCCTGGCGCAGCACGAAGGCGTTCTGCGCCCCGATGGCGAGGATCAGCGAAAAGCCGGTGGCGAACCCGGCCAGGGCTGCGGGGACGAAGGTGGCGGCGGACATGCGGGCTCCGGGCGGGAAAGCGCAGTCCCGGGGGCCTGCGCGGGGCCGCCATTAGCCCTGCGCGCAGCCGCGAGGGCAAGCGCCTGCCGCGGGGCGCCACGAGTCGCCGCGGGGCGCAAGGGCCGGGTCCGGCGGCGGCGGGCTGGCCTGCCGCCCGGGCCTTCAGTTGAAGCGCGCCCAGTTCAGGATCACGTTGGTTCCGTCATGCACCACCAGGATCCGCTTGCGCGGGTCGTCGAAGCCGAAGCTGACGATGCGCGCGTCGGCGGGCAGGGCGTCCATCGCGGCCTGGCCCCAGAACATGCGGAACGCGTCGCGGTCATGCGGGTCCTCGTGCATCTCCAGCCAGCCGTAATGCGCGACCAGCGCCGCGACGCCCTCGGCGGGCGGGGGGGCGGTGCGGTGCAGGGCGGAGAGGGCGAGGGTGCGCCATTCCCCGGTCAGCGCCGCCCAGGCGCCCCCGAGGGTGAGGATGATGGCGAGGGAGAGCGCGAGGCCGCGGAGGCTTTCGCGCAGGTGGCGACGGATACGCATCGGCTGAACATCCCGGAAAACGCAAGGCAGGGCGCGCGCAGCATCGTCGCGCGGCGCCCGTCGGTCAACGGCGCGCGGGGACGTGCCGCACGCAAGGCGCGCGCACAGTGGCAAGACGCGCATGAACGGGGACGGAAAGGCGGCGCGCCGGAGGGCTGGGGACGGGGCCGGGGGCGCAGGCGGCGGCGCGCGGGGCGGTCGCGCCGGGGGGCCGCGCGCGGGGCCGGGGCGCGCCGCGGCCCGCCCCGGCGCCCCGCGCGCGGCTCAGGCCTTCGTGCGGCGCCCGTTCCGCCCGTTGCGCCCGGTCTGGGTGCGCGGGCGGGCCATGGCGGCGGCGCGGCGGGCGGCGGCGGCCTTCTCCTCGGCCGTCGGCGGGGTCACGAGGCCGGCCGAGATCACCAGCTTCGCCGCCTCCTCGACCGTCATGTCCAGCTCCACCACGTCCCTGGCGGGCACGAACAGCAGGAAGCCCGAGGTCGGGTTCGGCGTGGTCGGCAGGAACACGCTCATCAGCGGCTCGCCATCCCCGTCCACGCGGGCCGCGACCTCGCCCTTCGCCTCGGTCGACACGAAGGCCACCGCCCAGATGCCCTTGCGCGGGTATTCCACCAGGCAGGCCTTCTGGAAGCTGGTCTTCGACTGGCTCAGCACCGTTTCGATGATCTGCTTGAACGCGGCGTAGAGCGAGCTGACCAGCGGCATCCGGTCGACCCAGCTTTCGCCCAGCAGCACCAGCTGCCGGCCGAACACGTTGCGGGTGAAGGTGCCGACCGCCGCGGTGAAGATCAGGAACACCAGCACGCCGAATCCCGGCACGTTGACGCCGAGATAGGAGGACGGGTTGTAGACCGCCGGCACCCAGGGGACGATCTTGGCGTCGATGAACTCGATCACCGTCCAGATCAGGTAGATGGTCAGCGCGACCGGGGCCACGATCACGAGGCCGGTCAGGAAGTTCGCCCGCCAGCGCGGCACGAATCTCTGGCGGCGTCGCGTGCGTTTCCTGCCGTTCCGGGGGGGAGGCGCCATGTGGGTCGTCTTTCTTTCGCTGCGTCGCCGCAAAACCTAGTAGCCGCGGGTCCGGTCTACAACGTGCCGCAAGGGCGCGCCTGCCGCGAGGCGCCCGACCTGGGCCGCCAGCTCGGGCGCCGCCGTCGACGCGCGGGTGGCCGAGGCGATGTGCGGCGTGACCGTCACCCGCGGATGGGTCCGGTAGGGGTGATCGGCGGGCAGCGGCTCCTGCCGGAACACGTCGAGCGTGGCGTGCCCGACCTGCCCGTCCTCCAGCGCCGCGAGCAGCGCGTCATCGTCGATCAGCGCGCCGCGGCCGGGATTGAAGATCTCGGCCCCCCGCGGCAGCAGGGCGAGGGTTTCGGCGTTCAGAAGGGTCTCCGTCTCGGCCGTCAGCGGCAGCAGGGTCACCAGGAACTCGGCCCGCGCCAGCGCGGCGCGCAGGCCCCCGGGCCCCGACAGGCAGTCGATCCCCGGCACGTCCTTCGGGCCGCGCGACCAGCCGGTCACGTCGAAGCCGAACCCCGCCAGCGCCTCGGCCGCCGGGCGGCCCAGCTCGCCCAGCCCCAGCATCACCACCTTGCGCTCGCGCGCCAGCTTCGGGTGGTCGCGCGGCCAGTCCGCGGGCCCCATCGCGAGGTGCCGGTCGAGGCCCACGTGGCGGCGCAGCACGTGGGCGGCCACCCAGTCGCGCATCCCCAGGGTCAGCCCCGGCTCCACCAGCCGCGTCAGCGGGACCTTGATGCCGGGATCGCCGACGATCTTCTCCACCCCCGCCCACATCGACAGCACGGCCCTGAGACGGGTGAAGGGCGCGAAATCCTCCACCGGCCCCTCGGGGTTGTAGAGGATCGCGTCGACCTCCTCCGGGTTCGCCAGCGCGGGGTCCATCACCAGCTCGGCGTCCACCCCCTGCGCGGCGATGGCGGCGGCCAGGGACGGGCCCCATTCCGCGCGCTCGGCCTCGGTTCCGCCGAACAGGATGGTCAGGGTCATCGGATCGCCTTTCGTGGGGGGGAGCGGGAGGGCAGGGCGCGGGGCGGTGGGGACGCGCCCCTCAGCCCTGCCGCGGGCGGTGGACATGGGCCGACTGGATCAGCCCGAAGGCCAGCAGCAGCACCAGCAGCGCCGAGCCGCCATAGCTGACCAGCGGCAGCGGCACGCCGACGACGGGCGCCAGCCCCATCACCATCGCCATGTTCACCGCGAAGAAGAAGAAGAACGTCGCCGTCAGCCCGCCGGTCATCAGCGCCCCGAACCGGTTGCGGTTGGAGATCATGGAGATCGTGCAGAACAGGATGATCAGCCCGTAGAGCCCCAGCAGCGTCGCCGTGCCCGCGAAGCCGAACTGCTCGGCCAGCGCGGTGAAGATGAAGTCGGTGTGGGATTCCGGCAAAAAGTCGAGCCGCGCCTGCGTCCCTTGCATGAAGCCGCGCCCCGACACCCCTCCCGAGCCGAAGGCGATCTTCGACTGGGTGATGTGATAGCCCGCCCCCAGCGGGTCCTTGGACGGGTCGAGGAACACGTCGATGCGCCGGAACTGGTAGTCCTTGATGATCTGCCAGTCCGTCCCGCGGCTTTCGAACACCGCCCAGACGAGGCCCGCGGCGGAGCCGCCCGCGACGATGAAATACCAGATCGAGACGCCCGCCAGCCACATCACCACCACGCCGCCCCCGGCCAGCAGCAGCGCGGTCCCGAGGTCGGGCTGTTTCAGCACCAGCAGCATCGGCACGGCGATCAGCAAGAGCGGCGGGATCAGCCACAACGGGTGCGAGACCCGGTCCCGCCCGAGCCAGTCGTAATACCGCGCCAGCGCCATCACGAGGGCGATCTTCATCACCTCGGAGGGCTGCAATTGCATGAACCCGACATCGATCCAGCGCTGCGCGCCCATGCCGGTGACGCCCGCGACCTCCACCGCCACCAGCAGCCCGAGGCCGACCAGGTAGGCGATCGGCGTCAGCGCCCGCCAGACCTTCACATGCACCATCGCCACCACGGCCATCACCGCCATGCCCATGGCGAAGCGCACCATCTGGCGGCTGGCCCAGGGGTCCCAGTCGCCCCCGGCGACCGAGTACAGCATCAGGAACCCGACCCCGCAGACGGCCGAGACCAGGATCGCCACGGCCCAGTGGAAGCGCAGCACCTTCTGCACGAGGCCGAGCGGCTTTTCATCCGCCTGGTAATAGCTCATGCCCGCCCCCTCATGCCCGGCGCGGCCCGCGCGGCGGGGCCTCGCCCGGCGGCGCGTCCGGCGCGCTCACGGGGGCGGCGTCCGGCGCGGGGCCCTCGCCGCCGCCCTCGCCCGCCGCGCCCGCGGGCCGGTCCGGCCGCGGGGCGGGGGGGCGCATCCGCTCCTCCATGATCTCGCGGCGCTCCTCGGGCGGATAGGCGGCCAGGGGCGGAAGCTCGCCCCACAGCGCGCGCATCATCAGGTCGCGCGCGATCGGCGCCGCGGCGGTGGACCCGCCGCCGCCATGCTCGACCACCACCGCGCAGGCGTATTTCGGCTTGTCATAGGGCGCGTAGCTGACGAACAGCGCGTGGTCGCGCCGCTCCCACGGCAGGTCCTCGTTGCGGATCACGCCCGCGGCGCGCTCGGCCTTGGTGATGCGGCGCACCTGGCTGGTGCCGGTCTTGCCCGCCATCCGGTTCGCCTCGTCGGCGATGCGGCTCTTGCGCGCCGTGCCGCGGCGCGAATTGACCACCGAGTTCATGCCCTCGCGCACCATCCGCAGGTGCGCCGGGTTGACGTCGAGCGGCGGCGCGACCGGGTCGGGCAGCGGCAGCCCCCTGCGCCCGCGGACCAGGCGCGGGCTGACGGCCCGGCCGGTCGCGATCCGCGCGGTCATCACCGCCAGCTGCAGCGGCGTGGCCAGCACGTAGCCCTGGCCGATCCCGGCATTGAGGCTGTCGCCGATCAGCCAGGCCTGGTCATGCGCGCGCCTCTTCCACGCCCTGGTCGGCGTCAGCCCCGACCGGACCGCGGGCAGGGGCAGGTCGTGCGGCACGCCGATGCCGAGCCGGTTGGCCATGTCCGAGATCGCGTCGATCCCGACCCGCTTGGCGATTTCGTAATAGAACACGTCGCAGGACTGCTCGAGGCTCTGGTCCAGGTCCACGTGCCCGTGCCCGCCGCGCCGCCAGCAATGGAAATAGCGGTCGCCGAGCTTGTAGCGCCCGTTGCAGAACACCTTCTCGGCCGGGTCCAGCACCCCGGCCTCCAGCGCCGCCAGCGCGACCACCATCTTGAAGGTCGAGCCCGGCGGGTACTGCCCCGACACGGTCTTGTTGGCCAGCGGCCGGTAGGGATCGTCCAGCAGCGCCTTCCAGTTCTTCGAGGAGATGCCGAACACGAACTGGTTCGGCTCGAACCCCGGGGAGGAGGCGAGCAGCACCACGTCCCCCGTCTCGGTGTCGAGGATCACCGCCGCCGCGCTCTCGCCGTTCAACCGCTCCATCGCGTAATGCTGAAGGTCGAGATCGACGGTCAGCTGAAGGTCCTCGCCCGGGTCGCCCTCCTTGCGGTCGAGCTCGCGGATCACGCGGCCGAGGGCGTTGACCTCGATCCGGCTCGCCCCCTCGGCGCCGCGCAGGGCGGTCTCCTGGCGCAGCTCCACCCCCGACTTGCCGATCTGGAAATCGGGGATCTGGAGCAGCGGCGTGCGGCCGCCATCGGCCTCCAGCTCGCGCTCGTTCACCCGGCCGACATAGCCGACGATATGCGCGAAATCCTGCCCCTCGGGGTAGAAGCGCGTCAGGCCGGCCTCGACCTCCACCCCCGGCAGGGCGGGGGCGTTGACGGCGACGCGGGCGAAATCCTCCCACTCCAGGTGCTCGGCCACGGTCACGGGCACGAAGGCCGACTTGCGCCGCATCTCGGTCAGCGCCCGCTCGCGCTCGCGCTCGGATATGGGGATCAGGCGGGCGAGCCGGTCGAGCACCGCCTCCGGGTCCCGCGCCCGCTCGCGGATCATCGCGACGCGGTAATTGGAGCGGTTCTCGGCCAGGGGGCGCCCGTTGCGGTCGAAGATGCGCCCGCGCGCGGGGGGCAGGAGGCGGATGTTGATCCGGTTCTCCTCGGCCAGCAGCAGGAATTCATGGGACTGCTCGACCTGCAGCTGGCGCATGCGCCAGGCCAGCAGGCCCATCATCCCGGTCTGCGCCCCGAGCAGCAGCAGCCCGCGGCGGGTCAGCCGCCGGTCCTTGGTGGATTTGCGTTTGCCGAAGGTCACAGCAGCCTCCTGCGCGCATCGTCATCGGCGGCGGCGGGGCGGCGGATGCGCAGGCCGTAGCGCATCAGCGCCGCCACCACCGGCAGCGCGGCCATCGTCGCCAGCCAGCGCGGCGCCAGGGCCGAAAGCGGCGGCGTCCCGGCGAAGCTGAGCTTCAGGAGCAGCCACGGGACCAGCAGCGTGGCGGCGGCGGCCAGCGCGGCGGCGGCCAGGTCGGACATCGGCGCGGGCCGGTCCTGGAACCGGGCCTGGGCCTTCAGCGCCTCGATCGAGAGCGCCAGCGCCAGCGCCTCGGCCCCCGTGGCGCCGCCGACCGCGAAGTCGCGCAGCAGCGCGAAGCCGAACACCGCCGGGACCGGCAGCGCGTCGGGCCGCGCCGTGGCGGTCCAGGCCAGGGCGCAGAACACCAGGTCGGGCGCGGGCCAGGCGCCGGGCGCGAGGCCCAGCGGCGCCATCTGCACCAGCAGGGCGGCCAGCACGGCCAGCGTGACGGCGGCAAGGGTCGCCAACCGCTCGGCCACCCCCGCCAGCCCGGGCGGCGAGGGGCGCGGAACGCCGGGGCGGCTCATCGCGCGGCCCCCTCGACGATGGGCGCATCGGGGTCTTCCGGTGCCGGTTCGGGCGCCTCGGCGGGCGCCTCCGGCTCGGCCCCCACCAGCCCGCCCTCCTGGTCGAGGGCCGTGTCCGGCTCGTAGCGCATCACCCGCACGAATTCGAGCCGCGGCAGGTCGGCGGCCAGCAGCACCCGCGGCTGCGCCCCGGGCCCGAGCAGCGCCGCCCCGACCGGCAGGTCCGGCGGGAACACCTTGCCGTCGCCCGAGGTCACCACGCGGTCGCCCGGCGACACCCCCTCGGGCGCCTCGAGGAATTCGAGCCGCGGGGCCGAGGCGCCGTCCCCGGTCAGGATCGCGCGCCGCCCCGAGGGGCGGATGATGACGGGCACGCGGCTGGAATAATCGGTCACGAACAGCACCCGCGCGGCGTGGCGGCCAAGGCCCACGACCCGGCCCACGAGGCCGGCGCCGTCCATCACCGCCGCGCCGTCCCTGACCCCGTCGGCCGAGCCCACATTCGCAAGGCCGGTCTGCAGGAACGGCCCGCCGGAATCAGCGATCACCTCTCCGGTCACGAACCCGGCCGAGGGCGCCAGCCGCACGTTGTTCAGCGCCCGCAGCCGCGCGTTCTCCTGCTCGAGCTGCTGGGCCGCCTCGCGCCAGGCATGGAGGCGCTGGATCTCGCGGCGCAGCTCGGCGTTCTGCTCATAGACGCGGGTGAAGTTCTGGAAATCGGTGACCATGTCCGAGGCGAACCGGGCCGGGCGGTTGGTCCATTCCATGGCGGGGGCGAGGCCGTCCACCACCTGCATCCGGATCGCCTCGGCCCGCGGGTTGTCGAGCCGCCAGAGCGCGAACAGCGCGAGGCAGAGGAGGCTCAGCGCGAAGACGAGGATGCGGCCGACGGCGCGGCGCATCTCCTCGGCGCGGGCGGTGCGATCCTGGGACATGGGCGAATGGTGACTCGGGCCGATGGCGGGGGCAAGGCGCGGGTTATGCCACGGGGCGCGAATGGGGGCGAGTCCGGCGCGGCGCCGTCGGGCGGGACGGGGCGCCGAAACGCGAACCGGGTTTGACCGTGCGCCGCGGCGGGGTCACGTCAAGGGGGGCGCTCCGGTTCCCCGGAAAGAAGATCCGCCATGCGACGGCGCCGCGCCTTCTTTTCCTCCTGGCCGCTGCTGGGCGCCTGGGCGGCGGGCGGACAAGGAGCGGCGGCCTCTCACCCCGCCCTGCGCATCGGCGCCGCCGCGCCGCCGCCATCCACCCGGAACACCCGCACCAGCTCCTCGAGCTGGTCCGACGCGCCGCGCAGCTGCGCCGCCTCGGCCGCGCTGCTCTCCACCAGCCGCGCCGTGTCCTGGGTCAGGCGGTCCACCTCGTCCACCGACCCGGCGATGGCCGCCAGGTTGTCCGCCTGCTGCCGCGTCGCCGAGGAGATCGAGCGCACCGCCGCCTTCACCTCCTGGATCGAGCTCGCCAGCGCGTCCAGCGCCGACTTGGTGTCGCCCGCCTGGGCCACGCCGCGGGCGACCTCCTGCTCCGAACTCGCGATCAGCTCGCGGATGTCCTTGGCCGAATCGGAGGCCCGCTGCGCGAGGTTGCGCACCTCGGACGCGACCACCGCGAAGCCCTTCCCGGCCTCGCCCGCCCGCGCCGCCTCGACCGCCGCGTTCAGCGCCAGAAGGTTGGTCTGGAACGCGATCCCGTCGATCAGCGTCACGATGTCGGCGATCCGCCGCGCCCCGTCCTCGATCCGGCCCATCGAGGCGAGGTTCGCCTCGATCGCTTCGTGCGTCTGGGCCGCGCGGGCCGAGGCGGTGTCGGCCAGCTGCGCGGCCTGGTCGGCGGCCGCGGCGTTGGCGCGGGTGTAGTCGTTCAGCTCCGCCATCCCGGCGCTGGTCTCCTCCAGCGAGGCGGCCTGGCTCGAAGCGCGGGTGGAGATGTCGGCGGCGCCCGCGGCGATCTCCCCCGCGCGGAACTGGATGTCGGCGGCGGCGGTCTTCACCTGGTCGACCAGGCTGCGCAGCGCGCCGGCGGACTGGTTGAAATCATCGCGCAGGCGGCCGAGATCGCCGCCATGTTCGGCCCTCAGCGCGGCCGACAGGTCGCCCTCGGCCAGCGCGTGCATGGCCTTGCCGACGGAGCCGATCACCTCCTGCGTCGTGGCGAAGAGGGCGTTGAGCCGCTCGGCGATGCTGTCGAGCCGCGGGTCGCCGAAGCGCCGGTCGACCCGGGCCGAGAGGTCGCCCGCCGCCGCCCGACCCGCCACGTCGCCGATCGCCTCGGCCAGTTCCGCCGTCAGGGCGTCGCGATGGGCGCGGCCCTCGGCCTCCATCTTCTCGAAGAAGGCGCTCACCGGCTTGAGCGTGTCGCCGAGGGTGGCGAGCTGGATGACCCGCAGCGCGGGCAGGGGATCGCCCTCGAACCGCTTGCGGCAGCGGTAATAGGCGCGCGTCATCTCGTACTGAAAATCGTGGTAGCCGATCATGTATTGCTGCCAGCTGATCCCCGAGGCCATGATCTGGGGGACGAGCTTGGCCATGATCTCGAGGTAAGGGGCGCCGAGTTCGCCGCGCATGATCAGGTGGAACTTGGCGCGCTCCAGCGCCACCACCTCGTCCGGCAGGCCGTCCATGGGGACGCCGAGGACGTGATGGTAGACGGTGCGGATCCCTTCCTCGAAATACGGGTCCATGCGCGTGGCCAGGGACTTGCCCAGCTCCGTCCACTCCGCCTGCCAGCGTGCCGCGATCGCGTCCATGTCCCTGCGCCCCCGAATGTCTTCAGCCATCGGGCCGACACATAGCGGCGAAGGGTCAATGAAGTGCTGAAAGGGGTGAATGCGAAGGGCCGCCCCTGGCGGGGACGGCCCTTGCGCCTCGCGGATCGCGGCGCGTCAGTCCTTGTAGCTCAAGATATGCAGCAGGTCCTTCTCGTGCTCCAGCGCCTTGCCGGTGCCGAGCGCGACGCAGGAGAGCGGGTCCTCGGCCACGGTGATCGCCAGCCCCGTCTGCTCGCGCAGCGCAAGGTCGAGATCGCCGAGCAGCGCGCCGCCGCCGGTCAGCATCACGCCGCGGTCCACGATGTCGGCGGCGAGATCCGGGGGCGTCGCCTCCAGCGCGCTCATCACCGCTTCCTTGATCTGCATGACGGGTTCCGCCAGCGCCTCGGCGATCTGGGCCTGGGTGACCTCGATCTCCTTCGGGATGCCGTTCAGAAGGTCGCGCCCGCGGATGTCCATCGACATGCCGCGCCCGTCGGCGGGCATCCGCGCCGTGCCGATGGTGGTCTTGATCCGCTCGGCCGTCGCCTCGCCGATCAGGATGTTCTGCTGGCGGCGCAGGAAGGAGATGATCGCCTCGTCCATCTTGTCGCCGCCGACGCGGACGGAGCGCGCATAGACGATGTCGCCCAGCGACAGGACGGCGACCTCGGTGGTGCCGCCGCCGATATCGACGACCATCGAGCCGGTGGCCTCGGTGATCGGCATCCCCGCGCCGATGGCGGCGGCGATGGGTTCGGGGATCAGCGCGGCCTTGGAGGCGCCCGCCTTCATCACCGAATCGCGGATCGCGCGTTCTTCCACCGGGGTCGCGCCATAGGGCACGCAGACGATCACCTTGGGCGAGATCCAGGACTTGCGCTTCTGGGCCTTGCGGATGAAGTGCTTGATCATCTCCTCGGCCACTTCGAAATCGGCGATGACGCCGTCCCGCATGGGCCGAATGGCCTGGATCGAGCCGGGGGTGCGGCCAAGCATGAGCTTGGCGTCCTCGCCGACCTCGAGCACGTCCTTCTTGCCGTCCTTGGTCGCGAAGGCCACCACCGACGGCTCGTTCAACACGATGCCCCGGCCCTTGACGTAGACGAGCGTGTTCGCCGTCCCGAGGTCGATGGCCATGTCGGAGGAGAAGGCGCCGAAAAGTCTGCCGAACATCTGCGTTTCCGTGCTGCCGCGGGACGGGGGCCCGGGCGCCGGGCCCGCTGGGGCTCTTCGGCGCTTATAGGTTCCCGCGCGGGGCGGCGCAAACGGTGTTTCCGCGGCGGATCGCGGCGGCGCGGCGGCGAAGGCGGCGAAACCGGGGCGCGGGCGGGGCGCGGGCGGGCTTCGGCAAGTCTTGACCATGTTTCGCTTCGCTGCCCCGCGCCCCTCGCCTCCAGCCGCCGCGCGGGGTAGGAGGGGGCGCAACGCCCCTCGCGCCCCCCAGGGCGGCGCCTGAGCCCGGAGGATCCGCGCATGGCCCAACCCGCCGCCATCGACCGCGTCGCAATCATCGGCGCCGGGGCCTGGGGCACCGCGCTCGCCATCCTCGCCGCCCGCGCGGGGCGCGAGACGCGGCTGCTCGCCCGCAGCCGCGCCCACGCGGTGGAGATGCAGGACCTGCGCGAAAACGCCCGCCGCCTGCCGGGCCGCGCCTTCCCGGAGGGCCTGTCGGTCACCGATGATGCGGAGGAGGCGCTGGCCGGGGCGCAGGCGGTGCTCCTGGTCACCCCCTCGCAGACGCTGCGCGAGACCTGCGCGCGCCTCCACCCCCATGCCGCGCCGGACGCGCTGCTGATCGCCTGCGCCAAGGGGGTTGAGCGGGGGACGGGCCTGCTGATGACCCAGGTGGCGGAGCAGGCCGCGCCGGGGCGCGACGTCGCCGCCCTCTCGGGGCCGTCCTTCGCCGGAGAGGCCGCGGACGGCCTGCCCACCGCCGTGCTGATCGCCTGCGCGCAGGTCGCGCGGGCGCGGGCCGCCTGCGCCGCCCTCGCCCATGGCGCCTTCCGGCCCTATGCGGGCGGCGACGCGGTGGGGGCGGAGCTGGGGGGCGCCGCCAAGAACGTCATCGCCATCGCCTGCGGGGCGGCCGAGGGGCTCGGCCTCGGGGCCAATGCCCGCGCCGCGCTGGTGTCCCGCGGGCTGGCCGAGATCGGGGCGCTGGGCGCGGCCATGGGCGCGCGGCCCGAAACCGTGGCGGGGCTGGCGGGGCTCGGGGATCTCGTGCTGACCTGCACCTCGCCGCGGTCGCGCAACATGTCCTTCGGCATCGCCCTCGGGCAGGCCGGGAGCATGGCGGCGCTGGCCGAGGCGCGCGGGGCCCTCGGAGAAGGGGGCGCGCCGCTGGCCGAGGGGGCCGAGAACGCCGCCTCGGTCACCGATCTCGCCCGCGCGCACGGCGTCGAGATGCCGATCTGCGAGACGGTGCGCGCGGTGCTCGAGGGCCGGTTCGACCTGGGCGAGGCCATCGCCGCGCTGATGGCCCGGCCGCTGCGGGTGGAATAAGCGCCCCACACCTGCCGGAACGCGAAACGGGCGGCCCCCGGGGGACCGCCCGCCTGTGATCCCAGGAGTGCGCGCGGCGCCTGCGGCGCCGATCCGCCCCCCGCCTGGCTCAGACCCGGCCGCGGGGGCCGAACAGCAGCCACAGGATGAAGCCGAGCAGCGGCAGGAACAGGATCAGCAGCACCCACAGCACCTTGCCCCCGGTCGAGGCCCCGGAGTTCACCACCGAGATGATCGCCCAGATGTCGAGGGCCAGAAGGATCAGGCCGCCGATGCCCATCGGCGCGCCGCCAAGAAAACCATTGCCCATGATCTGTCGCTCCTTGCTTTGAAATTCGCTTTCGTGACGTGGGATGAGCTAGCGCCGTAAACGCGAAGTCAAGAAATCGACCCGCGGGACGTCGCGTCAGGAGAGAAGACGCGGGCGCGGGCCGCGCCGGTCCGGCGGGGCGGCGTTCCGGCCGCAAAAGCGAAAGGGGCGCGCCGTCCCCGGCGCGCCCCTCGCATTTCTCCGCGCGATGCCGCCGCGCGCCCGGGGGGCGCCGCGGCGGTCCGCGATCAGGCGTTCTCGTAGAGGAACACCGCCTCGTTCATGGTCTTCAGCAGCGGGTCGTTCTGCGCCGCCACCTTGGCCAGCTCGCCCAGCGTCGGCTGCCCCGAGGCGGCGACCGAATCCACCACCGGCTTGAACGATGTCCACAGCGCGCGGACCTCGCGCAGCTTGGCGTCCACCTCCTCGGTCGGCGGCTTGATGATCGACACCGTCGGCAGCCCGTCGATCAGCGCGGTCAGCGACAGGTCGAACAGCCGGATGGTGTTGGCCAGCGCCTCCTTCGTCTCCTCCGGGTTCATCCCGAGGGCGCAGAGCGCGACCTCCTTCGACATCTTCTGGCTCAGCATCCGCTGGCGCCCGGAGACGTTGATGGCGATGGCGAGGCCGAGCGAGATCGAGTTGTTGCCATAGGCGGTCTCGAACTCCTTCACCGCGGCGTTCATGGTCACCAGCACCGGGCCGTTGAGGCGGGCGATGGCGTCCATGTCGGCCTCGGTCACCGCGCCGCTCTCGATCGCGTGCTTCACCGCGGCGCCGTAGCCGTACCAGAGGCCCTCGACCACGTTCAGCGCCTCGACCACCTTCGCGTCGCCCTCGGGGGTCAGGCCCTGGTCGGCATTGCCGTGATGCAGGCCCTTGAGGGTGACGTCGAACAGCTCGTACGCGCCCTTCATCATCTCGAGGTGCCGCTCCGGCTCGATCCCGAGGCGCACGAAGGCGGCGGCCTTGGCCATGCGCTGGCTCAGCATCCGCTGGCGGCCGGCGAGGTTGATCTTGCGCTTGGCGGCCTGGGCGTCGGCCGCGGCCTGCGCGGGGTCCGGCGCCTCCTTGATGATGACCTTCGCGGCATGGGCGGCCGGGGCCGAAAGGGCCAGCGCGGCGCCGCCCGCGATCACGTCGCGGCGCGCGAGGCGAAGCGCCGTGGGCTTGGAGGTCAGGTCGGTCATTTTCGGTACGCTCCCGAAGTCTTCGGTGAATGACGATGCACGCCGCGTCACGCATCGCCCTTCCCCAGGCGACCGGCGTTGGTCACGTTTCCGGCGGTTAAGAAATTGTGTCGCGCGAAAACGTAAACAGGAGATTACTGATTGGCGGTTGGACTGCAACGCGGGCCGCCGCGGGTGCGTCTCTTTTTCCCTGCAGGGCGGCGGGGTGCGACAGTATTATGAATATTTCTTCAGCAAATGTGCATCAAAAATGCCTGAATTTTGGCAGTCCCGGAATCCGGCCGCCGGGATTCAGGTGCGCTGAAGCGAAAATCCGGGCGCGCCGCGGCCGAAGTCCCGCGTGGGTAGAATCACCTCCACGTGCATCGTCCACGGATCGGAGACGATCCGCGGTTGCATGCAGGCGGGGCGACGGGGGCGAGGGGCCGCGCCGGACGGGCGCGGGGAACGGGGGCCGGGCGGCGCGGGCAGGGCGCGGGGCCCTGCCGCTAACGTCAGCCTGCGGCTCAGAAATCGTCCTTGCGGCGGCGCACCTCGGCGAAGACCGCGGCGTCGTCGGCTTCGGGCAGGCCCACCGCCGCCTTCACCTCGGGGGCCGAGGCGCGCAGGAAGGGGTTGGTCGCCAGCTCCTCGGACAGCGCGACCGGCATCACCGCCTCGCCGCTCTCCTTGCGGGCGATCCGGTCCTTCAGCGCCGCGTTGTCGCCGTCGACCGAAAGGGCGAACCGGGCGTTGGCGTCGAAATAGTCATGGCCAGAATAGATCAGCGTGTCGCCGGGCAGGGCGGCGAGGCGCGAGAGGCTGTCCCACATCTGCGCCGCCGTCCCCTCGAACAGCCGCCCGCAGCCGAGCGCCATCAGGCTGTCGGCGGTGAAGGCGGCCTTGGCGCCGGGGAAGTGGAAGGCGATGTGGCCGACGGTGTGGCCGTAGACCTCGATCACCTCGGCGTCCTGGGCGCCGACCTTCACCACGTCGCCGCCGACCACGGGCTGGTCCAGCTTCGGCAGGCGGCGCGCATCCGCCGCGGCGCCGATCACCTTCGCGCCGTAGCGGTCCACCAGCGGCCCCACGGCCTCCACGTGGTCGCCGTGGTGATGGGTCAGAAGCACCAGGTCGAGGCGTCCGCCCGCGGCCTCGATCGAGTCGATCAGCGGCCCGGCCTCGGGCGCGTCGACCACGGCCCAGACGTCCGCCTCCGTCTCGTGCAGCAGGTAGCCGTAATTGTCGCTCCGGCACGGGATGATCTGGATCTCGAGGGCCATCTGTCTCTCCCTGTGGCTCCCGCCGCTCGCGATGCGCCTTCCGGCCTGCGGGGGGCTTCTGTTAGGTTTCCCGGAACGATGTCCGAACCGGCAGGCAGGCGCAATGCATCTCGACGTGACCGATCTGCGGCAGTTCTATTACCGCACCCAGCTGGGGCGGGCGGTCCAGCGGTCGATCCAGGGCGCGGTCCGGGGGCTGTGGGACGACGTCTCGGGGCTGTCGCTGGTGGGCTACGGCTTCGCCGCCCCGTTCCTGCGCCCGATGATGGCCGAGGCGGAGCGCACCGTCTGCCTGATGCCAGGGCCCCAGGGCGTGTGCCGCTGGCCCGCCGAGGGGCCCAACGTGTCGGTTCTGACCGAGGAGACGTTCTGGCCGCTGCCCGCGGGCTTCGCCGACCGGATGATCGTCGCCCATGGCCTCGAGAGCTGCGAGCGCCCCTCGGCGCTGCTGGACGAGATCCACCGCGTGCTGGCCCCCGGCGGGCGGGCGATCTTCATCGCCCCGAACCGGTCCGGCGTCTGGGCGCGGCGCGACATCACCCCGTTCGGCTATGGCCGGCCCTATTCCTCGGGGCAGCTGGAGCGGCTGCTGGTGCAGCATGACTTCCAGGTGGAGCGGCGCGAGGCCGCCCTCTGGGGCCCGCCCAGCCACCGGCGCTTCTGGCTAAAGACCAACCGGATGTGGGAGCGGCTGGGGCGCAGGATCGGCGCCGACCGGCTGGCGGGCGCGGTGATCGTCGAGGCGACGCGGGCCTGGGCGCTGCCGCGGCGCGGCACGCCCGAGCGCGCGCGCTCGCCGCTCGGGGTGCTCGAGGGGCTGGCGGGCACGACCAAGCCGGTCACAGGGCGCCACCAGCCCGGGCGGGGCTGAGGGCGCGCGCCGGGCGCCCCCCCTTCCTCCCGGCGGGGCGCCCTTGCGCGCGTCACTCGGCGGCGGGCGCGGCGTCCAGGACCGCGCGAAGGCGGGCCTCGTTCTGGTCGTGCAGGTAGGCGAGCCGGTCCTCCAGCATCCGCACCCGCGCCATCGCCATCGCGAAGCCGAACGGGTGGAGGGCGTCGTCATACGGCGCCTCGTGCGCGTCGCGGATCTCGACCCGCAGCCAGTGCTCGTCGAGCCCCGCGCGGTAGAGGTCGCGATGCGCGCCCCCGCAGACCGTGCCGAAGGGGCGGGCGCGGCGGCCGCGCTCCAGCGCCGCGCGGGGGCTGCAGAAGGCGGCGCGCCCCTCGGCCAGCCCGTCCAGGAAGGCGGGCCGCGCGTCGGGCCCGGCGGGGGCGCCGGCGGCGGTGCAGGCGGCGGCGCGGGTCTCGTAGCGGTCATCCGCCAGCCCCGCGGCGCCGTCCGCGGCGCCCGCGGCGCGCCAGTCGGCGGGGCAGTCCGCCGCGGGCGTCTGCACGCAGCCCGCAAGCCCGGCCAGCAGCAGCGCGCCCGCGCAGATCCTCAGAACCATAGCCCGATCCCCAATCCCGTGCTGATCCGCCCGCCCGAGCCGATGCCGATCCCGATCGAGGGCCGCAGGGTCGGCGTGGGCAGGCCGAGCAGGCCGTCATCCGCGGCGTCCCGCTCCGCCGCGCCCCCGGCGGCGTCGCCGTCCACGGCCCGGCCCGCGGCCCGCGGCGCCATCCCCGCGGCCCCGAGGGCGTAGCCTTCGGAGAACCGCGCCCCGAGCGCCCCGGGGCAGGAGAGGGTCGGCGTCAGGCCCGCCCGCCCCAGCCGCGCGCCGTTCTCGGCCGTGCAGTACAGCCCGACGCCCTCGGCATGGCCCGACAGGGCGGCGTCGAGCAGCGCGGGCGTCCCTTCTGCGCAGGCCGACAGCCGCGCCTCGGCCTCGGCCGCCGGCACGCCCGAGGCCCCGAGGACCAGCCCCGCGTCGCGCCAGGCCGCGGGGGCGGGCGCGGCGGGGCAGCTTCCCGGCGGCGGCGGCGCGGGCGGGGCGCCGGGCGCGGTGCAGGCGGCGGCCCCGGCGGCGGCGAGGACGAGGAGCAGGGGAAGGCGAATCGGGTGTCTCATGCCCCCGATCCTGCACCCGAAACGCGGCGGGCGCGCGGCGCCCGCGGTCACGCCGCCGTGTGGGGCGGCGTGTGGGGCGGCGAAGGGCGCGGCGCGGGGGGGGCGGCGAGGGGGGCGCCGCAGCGTTCCCCTTGCGCCGCCGGGGCGCTGCGGTCAGGCTGCGCCCGGACCGCCCTGCGAAAGGGCATGCCGCAATCCGCGCGCCGTCCGCGCGCCGCATCCGGGAGGGGCGCGGCCCGCGGGATCCGCACGCAGACATGCAGACGAGACGCTGACAGGGAGAGAGCGCGCCATGAGCGAAGCGCTGACGCTGACCACCATCGAGAACGGCATCGCCGAGATCCGCCTGAACCGGGCCGACAAGATGAACGCCATCACCACCGAGCTGATCGAGGCGATGGCCGAGGCCGCCGCCGCGGTCGCCGCCGACCCCTCGGTGCGCGTGGTGATCCTGTCGGGCGAGGGCCGCGCCTTCTGCGCCGGGCTCGACAAGGGCAATTTCTCGAAGATGGTGCAGGGCGGGCCCGACAGCGTCGGCGGGGGCGACATCATGGACCGCACCCATGGCGCGTCGAACCTGTTCCAGCATGCCGGGATGATGTGGCGCGACCTGCCGGTGCCGGTGATCGCGGCGCTGCACGGGGTGTG
This sequence comes from Rhodovulum sp. DZ06, assembly GCF_050586345.1. Classification (NCBI taxonomy): domain Bacteria; kingdom Pseudomonadati; phylum Pseudomonadota; class Alphaproteobacteria; order Rhodobacterales; family Paracoccaceae; genus Rhodovulum; species Rhodovulum sp. DZ06. Next base: position 73,440 of record NZ_JBOCEF010000010.1, on the reverse strand, counting down.
CCTCGGCGGGGGCCTCCAGATCGCGCTCGGGGCCGATATCCGCATCGCCGCGCCGGGCACGAAGCTGTCGGTGATGGAGATGAAATGGGGCCTGGTGCCGGACATGTCCGGCATGGTGACCCTGCGCCACCTGGTGCGCGGCGACGTGCTGCGCCGCCTCGTCTACACCGCCGAGGTGCTGGAGGCGGAGGCGGCGCAGCAGCTCGGCCTGGTGACCGAGGTGGCCGAGGACCCGCTGGCCCGCGCCCGCGCCCTCGCCGCCGACATCGCCGGGCGCTCGCCCTCGGCCATGCGCTCGGCCAAGGCGCTGCTGAACATCGCCGAGGGCGATGCGACCGAGGACGAGGTGCTGCTGGCGGAATCTCGCCTGCAGAAGGACCTGATCGGCGCCCCGGACCAGATCGAGACGGTGATGGCGCAGCTCCAGGGGCGTCCGGCGAAATACGCCTGAGCCGTCCCCTCCCCGAAGCCGTCGCCCGCCGGTCCGGGCGCCCGGCTTCGGGGGGGCGGGGGGCTCGCCCCCCGGGCGGGCGGGGGCGCCCGCATCGCCCCCGGTCGCGCGTCGCGCTTGCCCCGCCGCCGCGCTCCGTCGCAGGCTCCTGTCCGATGCGCCCCGTGATGAGGGCGCCGGCACGGGAGGAGACCGGACATGCATGTGATCGTGACGGGCGGCAGCCGCGGCATCGGCGCGGCGGTGGCGCGCGGGGCCGCGGCCCGCGGCTGGGACGTGACGGTGAATTACCTCGGCGCCCGCGAGGCCGCCGAGGCGGTGGCCGCCGAGGTGCGCGCCGCCGGGGCCCGCGCCTGCGTGGTGCAGGGCGACATGGGCCGCGAGGAAGACGTGCTGCGCCTGTTCGACGAGGCGCAGTCCGCCCTCGGCCCCATCGGCGCGGTGGTGATCAACGCGGGCGTGGTGGGCGAGACCTCGGCGCTGGCGGACATGAGCGCCGCGCGCATGAAGAAGATCTTCGACACCAACGTGCTCGGCGCCTTCCTGACGGCGCGCGAGGGGGCGCGGCGCATGTCGCGGTCCCGCGGCGGGTCGGGCGGCGTGATGGTGGTGCTGTCCTCGGCCGCCGCGCGGCTCGGCTCGCCTGGGCAATACGTGGATTACGCGGCCTCCAAGGGGGCGATGGACACCATGGTGAACGGGCTGTCGAAGGAGCTCGGCCCCGAGGGGATCCGGGTGAACGGGGTGCGGCCGGGGATCATCGACACCGACATCCATGCCTCGGGCGGGGAGCCGGACCGCGCGGCGCAGCTCGGCCCCCAGGCGCCGCTGGGGCGCGCGGGCACGGCCGAGGAGACGGCGAACGGCGTGCTCTGGCTGATCTCGGACGAGGCGTCCTATGTCACCGGCGCGCTGCTGGACGTGGCCGGGGGGCGCTGAGGGAGGGGGATGGCGGGGGCTCCGGGCGGCTGCGCCGTCCTTCGGCGGGATGGCGGGGGCTGCCGCCCCCGGAGCCCCCGCTCGAGGGGGCCATGCCCCCTCGAACGCCCCCGATGCGCGTCTGTTGCGCCCGGGACGGTCGGCGGCGGGGCGGGTTTCGGGCGGAGGGATGCTGCTTTGAAGCGCCTGGGGGAGGGCCTCCCCCAGGTCGCCCGCCCAAGCGTCGGTCGGCCTGCACCCGCGTCAAGGACAAGCCCGCTGCGCGGGTCGCTGCGCGATCCTTGACCCGGATGCAGCCCTCCGGCGTCGGGCGGGCGGCGTGCGGGAAGCGGCGGGTTGAGGGGGGGAGGCGGTGCGGGTGTTTCGCGGATCACCGCGGGTGCGCGTGGTTTTCGCCAAGTGCGACCATGCCGTCCGGTGGGGAGAATGACGACCGCCTTGGCCCGCGCCGGACGGGGGAAACGCGATCCGGCGGTCTCCCCCCGCCCCGGGGGGCATTGTCAGGCTTGGTTCGGTGAGGTCCGCGTCGCGTCGCCTTGGCGGGACAGCCGCGCGGCCCGCCTGTCGGGCGTCCATGTCGGCCCGAGGCGCCCCCGCTTTTGCCGGAAGGACCCGGCCCGACGCGCCCCCGCGCCGTCCAGCAAGGGGGTAGGGGGACGGCGCGCAGAGCATGCCTCCCCGCCGTCCCCGACCGGCCTCAGCCCGGGAACTTGTTGTCCCGAGGGAAGCCGCGCGGGGCCATCCATCCGGCGCCGGCGCGCTTCAGCTCCCACTCCCGCAGGTCGTCCGAGGTCACGTGCCGCGTGCGCCCGCCGCCGTCGAGCCATTTCAGCCCGTCCTCACGCTTGAAGGCGATGGCGTCCGAGAGGCCCCCGTCCTTGTACTTCTGCAGCCGCACGCCCTTGCCGCGGCCCAGCTGCGGAAGCTCGTCCAGCCCGAAGACCAGCATCTTGCGGTTCTCGCCGATCACGGCGACGGAATCCGCGCCCTCCGGGATCACCTTCATCAGCGCGGCGGCGGCGGGGGCCTTCACGTTCAGCACCTGCCGACCCGTGCGCGTCTGCGCCACCATGTCGTCGAGCGCGCAGACGAAGCCGTCCCCGGCGGTCGAGGCGACCAGCGCCTTCGCGCCCGGCCTGTGGACCATGAAGGCGAGGATCTGGTCCTCGTTCGGAAGCTCGATCATCAGGCGCACGGGCTCGCCCATGCCGCGCCCGCCGGGCAGCTTGTCGGCGCCCAGCGTGAACACCCGCCCCGCGCCGGACATCAGCAGAAGCTTGTCCGTCGTCTCGGCGTGGAAGGCGAACATCGGGCCGTCGCCATCCTTGAACTTCAGCTCCTGGTCCAGGGCGATATGGCCCTTCATCGCCCGGATCCAGCCCATTTTCGAGCAGACGACCGTGATCGGCTCCCGCTCGATCAGCGCATCCAGCGAGATGTCCTCGAGCTTGGGCGCATCGGCGAAGCCGGTGCGGCGGGCGCCGAGCGGCCAGTCCTCTCCGGCCGCGTCCTTGGCGGCGTTCAGATCGTCGGCGAAGGTGATCCCGCGCAGCTTCTTCGGGGCGCCGAACTTGTCGCGCGTGGCGCGCAGCGCATCGGAAATCCGCGCCCACTGCGCCTCGTCCGAGCCCAGCAGCGCCTCGAGCTCGGCGCGCTCCGCCATCAGCCGGTCGCGCTCGGCCCGCAGCTCCATCTCCTCGAGCCGCCGCAAGGAGCGCAGGCGCATGTTGAGGATCGCCTCGGCCTGCACTTCGTTGAGGCGCAGCGGGGCCCCGGCCTCGCGCGCCTCGATGCCTTCCGGCCACTGCGCCCAGTCCTCGGCCATCAGGCTGGCCTTGGGGTCGTCATCCCAGCGGATGATCTCGATCACCCGGTCGAGGTTCAGGTAGGCGACGATATGGCCTTCCAGGACCTCGAGCCGCCGGGCGATCTTCTCCAGCCGGTGGCGGGAGCGGCGCTGCAGCACGTCGCGCTGGTGGTCGAGCCAGGCGCGCAGCACCTCCGAAAGCCCGCAGACCTTGGGCGTGCGCCCGTCGATCAGCACGTTCATGTTCAAGGACGCGCGGACCTCGAAATCCGTGAGCTTGAACAGCGCGTCCATCAGCAGCGCGGGCTCGACGTTGCGGCTCTTGGGCTCGAGCACGATGCGCACGTCCTCGGCGCTCTCGTCCCGGATGTCGCCGAGGATGGGGAGCTTTTTCGACTGGATCAGGTCGGCGACCTTCTCGATCAGCCGGGACTTGGCGACCTGGTAGGGGATCTCCCGGACCACGATCTGCCACTGGCCGCGGCCGAGATCCTCGCGCTCCCACCGCGCGCGCAGGCGGAAGCCGCCGCGGCCGGTGCGGTAAGCCTCGACGATGCTCTCGCGCGGCTCGACCAGCACGCCGCCGGTGGGGAAATCCGGGCCGGGCATCTTTTCGAGCAGGGTTTCCAGCCGCGCGTCGGGATGTTTGACGAGGTGCAGGGCGGCGTCGATCACCTCCCCTGCATTGTGCGGCGGGATCGAGGTCGCCATGCCCACCGCGATCCCCGCGGCGCCGTTGGCCAGCAGGTTCGGGAAGGCGCCCGGCATGACGATGGGCTCGCGGTCCTCGCCGTCATAGGTCTCGCGGAAGTCGACCGCGTCCTCGTCCAGCCCGTCCATCATCGCCGTGGCGACGTCGGTCATCTTGGCTTCGGTGTAGCGCAGCGAGGCCGGGCCGTCGCCGTCGATATTGCCGAAATTGCCCTGGCCGTTGACCAGCGGGTAGCGGATGGCGAAGTCCTGCGCCAGGCGCACCATCGCGTCGTAGACCGCGGCGTCGCCATGCGGGTGGTACTTGCCGATCACGTCGCCGACGACGCGGGCCGATTTCTTGAAGCCCTGCGCGGGGTCGAGCTTGAGCAGCCGCATGGCCCAGAGGATGCGCCGGTGCACGGGTTTGAGCCCGTCGCGCGCGTCCGGCAGCGCGCGGTGCATGATGGTCGAGAGCGCGTATTGCAAATAGCGATCCCCCAGCGCGCGGCGCAGGGGTTCGGCGAGCACGACGCCGTCCTCGGGGACCTCGTCGCGTGGGGGCTGGGGATCGGTGGTATCTGCCATGGAAACGGTTATGACGCGGCTTTCACGGCGCGTCCAGCGGGCGTGCGCGGGGCGGCGTGGCGAGGGGGCGTCGCGGCGGCGAAATCGGCGGGACGAGGCCGGGATCCGGGGCTGGATCAAGGCGCGACTCGGGCGTTTCTGATCCAATTGCATCGTGATCGGGAGCCAGAGGAGGGCGGACCGATGATGAGGAAGGATTGAAGAACAGCCTGGACGGGCGGGATCGGCGGCGCTGGCGCCGCGGCCCCCGCGTTTCACAGGCTTCGCCGCAGGGTCCGGACCCCCATGACCGCTGGTCGCGGGCGTGGTCCGGGGCCGCGGCGCCACGCTGGCGGCGCCGGCGGGTCAGCCCAGAAAACTCGCCCCGTGCGCCCGGCGTGGAGGATGCGCTCCGGCCGTCCCCTCTGGTCGGGGCGCGGCGGGCTGCGCCGACCTGTTGCGCGCGCGGCTCGCCGGGCGCGCTTCGCGTGGGGACGCGGCGCGCCGGGCTGGCCCGGGGGCACGGAAACCTCCGGGTCCGCTTTCGAGAGCGTGATCCCCTCCGGGGCGCGTTTCGGCCCCCGCGCCCGCCCCTTGGGGCCCGGCGCCGGGCGTCCGCGATGCAGGCGGGCGCGCCGACGGGCCGCGGCGGGCAGGCGTTGACCATCTGCACGGGCCCGGCCGACATGGCCGGGCCGTTTTCATGCGTGGGGGGAGGCGTTTTTCATGACCCGGACCATTCTCATCACCGGCTGTTCCTCTGGCATCGGGCTGGCCACGGCGCGGATGATGCGCGGCCGCGGCTGGCGGGTGTTCGCCTCGTGCCGGAGGGCGGAGGACTGCGCTTCGCTGGCGGCTGAGGGGTTCGAGGCGCCCCTTCTGGACCACGCGGACGAGACGTCGATCGAAGCGGCGCTGGCGGAGGTGCTGGCGGCGACGGGGGGGCGGCTGGACGCGGTCTATGTGAACGGCGCCTATGCCTTGCCCGGCGCGGTGGCGGATGTGCCGCGCGCGGCGCTGCGGGAGATTTTCGAGGCCAATGTCTTCGGCGTGCATGACCTGGTGCGGCGGGTGCTGCCGGTGATGCTGGGGCAGGGGCATGGGCGGATCGTGCTGTGCTCCTCCGTGCTGGGGATCGCGGGGATGCGCTATCGCGGGCCCTACGTGGCGACGAAATTCGCGATGGAGGGGCTGTACGACACCTTGCGGCTGGAACTGATGGACTTGCCGGGCGCGAAGGACATCCACGTGAGCCTGGTGGAGCCGGGGCCGATCGACACGCCGATCCGGGTGAAGTCGATCCCGCATTTCGAGAAGTGGATCGGGTGGGAGGGCTCGGCCTGGCGGGCGGTCTACGAGGCGCAGGTGATCCCGCGGCTGCGGGCGCCGATGCCGCAGAAGCGCGGGCCGGTGGACCTGCCGCCCGAGGCGGTGGCGCGGCGGGTGGTGCATGCCTGCGAGGCCGCGCGCCCGAAGCCGCGGTATTTCGTGACGGTGGCGACCTGGGGGGTGGAGGCGCTGCGGCGGCTGCTGACCACCCGGGCGCGGGACCGGCTGCTGCGCAAGGGGTGACGCGCGGGGGCCCGAGGGGGGCTGGGGGCGCCCGCGCGGGCCGTCGGGCCTGCCGCCCTTCGGGCGCCGGCGGCCCGCCCGCCCGCGCGTGTCCGCGCGTTCCCCCCGGCCCCGCCCCGCGCGGATCGCTTCGGTCCCCGGCGGGTTCGCGCGCGTCCGGGCCCCGACCGCGCGCGATTCCGCCGCGCCGGGAGTCTCCATCTGCGCGCTGGACAACGCGCCCCCCGGCGCTAGGTTCGCGCTCATGAGCAAGATCGTCCTTTTCATCGCGGCCATCGCCTGTTTCGCCGTTCTCCTGGTGCTGCTGTTCGGCGTCGGGAGCTTCGCGAAGGGGGGCGAGTTCAACCGCAAATACGCCAACAAGATCATGCGTCTGCGCATCATCGTGCAGGCCATCGCGGTGGCGCTGATCCTGCTGACGGTGTGGCTGGCCCGCATGGGCGAGTGACGGCGCGCAGGCGACTCCCGCCGCCGGGGGTTTCCCCGCGCGGCGCGCGATCTATCATCCGACCCGGCGCGCGGCCCCCGCGCGCCGTTTGCATGTAGGAGGGCCGCGCCATGGTGGTGCTGAACAAGATCTACACCCGCACCGGCGATGCCGGGCAGACCGCGCTCGGCGACGGGTCCCGCGTCGGCAAGGCCTCGGCCCGGGTCGAAGCCTATGGCACGGTGGACGAGACCAACAGCACGGTCGGCATGGCGCGGCTGCACGCGCAGGGCGACGCGGATGCGGCGCTGGCGCGGATCCAGAACGATTTGTTCGATCTCGGCGCCGACCTGTGCACGCCGGACCTCGAGAAGGACGGCGAGCGCGAGTATCCGCCGCTGCGGATGGTGGAGAGCCAGGTGGACCGGCTCGAGGCCGAGATCGACGCGATGACGGCGCGGCTCGAGCCCCTGCGCAGCTTCATCCTGCCGGGCGGCACGGCGCTGGCGGCGCATCTGCACCTGTGCCGGACAGTGAGCCGCCGGGCGGAGCGGCTGTGCGTCGAGCTGTCGGGGCAGGAGGGGGTGAACCCCCATGCGCTCAAGTACCTGAACCGGCTGTCGGACTGGTTCTTCTGCGCGGCGCGCATCGCCAATGACGAGGGGCGGGCCGACGTGCTGTGGACGCCGGGGGCGAACCGCTGAGGGGCGGGGCGAAGGCTGAGGCACCGGGAGAGACGGAGAAAGGCCGCGCCATGGGGCGCGGCCTTTTGAGTTTGCGCGCGGGCGCGCGCGGCGGGGGCGTTATTCCACCGTCAGCCCCTCGATCCGCGCCACGATCCGCGCGTCGGTGTCGTCGCTGTCGGCGGACACCGCCAGCCCCACCAGCGCGCCCGGGTCCTCGCCGAAGGCGCGGGCGAGATCGGCGGCGAGGTCCACCCGCTCCCGCGCCGCGCCGTCCCCGGCCTTGCGCATCGCCACGGTGCGGCCGCGGTCGCCAAGGTAGGGCGTCGGCAGGATCTGCCCCGCCGCGTAGTCGCCGCCCCAGACATACATCAGCACCCGGGCGTTCTCGGCCTCCAGCAGCGCCTTGATGGACTTGTCGCGAGCGGCCGCGGCCTCGGCTTCGGGCAGGAACAGGAAGTAGAGCGCCAGGTTCCGGTCGTCGCCGCCCCTGGCCGTCAGGTCCGTGGCGGGGACCGAGGCGTCGACGGCCCAGCTCCAGGCCGCGTTGCGGGCGGGGGCGTAGGCGGCGGGGAGCGCGGTCCACAGCAGGCTGACCGTGCCGTCGGAGCGGACGGACAGCGCGTCGCCATCGGCCGCGAAATCGTTGGAGGAGAACAGCGAGAAGCGCTGCTCGGTCCAGCCGTCGAAGCCCACCGGGTTGGCGGCGGCGGGAGCGGCGGCGAGCAGGGAGGCGGCGAAGGCGAGGGCGCGGCGCATGGGCGGTCTCCGGTCCGATGTCACGGATATAGGGCGCTGCGCCGAGGAAAACCTCAAATCAAACGCGCTCCGCTTGCCGTGAGGCGCAACGCCAGGCGCGGATGGGAGGGTCGACGCACTGCGTCGACGGGGGAGGGAAGGCATGCATGCCTTCCCTCCCCCAGGGCCACCCCTCAATGCGCGTCGGCCCAGCTCCGGCCCTGTCCGGCATCGACCACCAGCGGCACGTCGACCTTCACGGCAGGCTCGGCGGCGCCCTCCATGATCCCGCGGGCGATCTCGATGGTCTTTTCTGCCTCTTCCTCCGGCACCTCGAACAGCAGTTCGTCATGCACCTGCAGCAGCATCCGCCCGGTCAGCCCCGCCGCATCCATCGCGCCGGGGATGCGGACCATGGCGCGGCGGATGACGTCGGCGGCCGAGCCCTGGATCGGCGCGTTGATCGCCGCGCGGGCGGCGAAGCCGGCGCGCGGGCCCTTGGCGTTGATCTCGGGCGTGTGGATCCTGCGCCCGAACAGGGTGCTGACATAGCCATCCGCCTTCGCCGCCGCTTTCGTCACGTCCATATAGGCCTTGATGCCCGGGAACTTGTCGAAATAGGCGTCGATGAAGGCCTTCGCCTCTTTCTGCGGAATGCGCAGGTTGGCGGCGAGGCCGAAAGCCGAGATGCCGTAGATCACCCCGAAATTGATCGCCTTGGCCTGGCGGCGGACCATCGGGTCCATGCCCTCGATCGGCACGCCGAACACCTCGGAGGCGGTCATGGCGTGGATGTCGAGCCCCTCGCGGAACGCCTCTTTCAAGGTGTCGATCCCGGCGATGTGCGCCAGGATCCGCAGCTCGATCTGGCTGTAATCGAGGGACAGGATCACGTTCCCCTCGCCCGCGATGAAGGCCTGGCGGATCTCCCGCCCCGCCTCGGTGCGCACGGGGATGTTCTGCAGGTTCGGATCGGTCGAGGCGAGCCGCCCCGTGGTCGTCGCCGCCAGGCTGAAGCTGGTGTGCACGCGGCCGGTGTCGGGGTCGATATGCCCCTGCAGCGCGTCCGTGTAGGTCGATTTCAGCTTCGAGAGGGAGCGCCAGTCCAGCACCCGCGCGGCCAGCTCCGAGCCATGCTCGGCGGCCAGCGTCTCCAGCACGTCCGCGCCGGTGCCCCAGGCGCCGTTCTTGCCCTTCTTGCCGCCGGGCAGCTCCAGCTCGTCGAACAGGATCTCCCCCAACTGCTTGGGCGAGCCGACGTTGAAGTCCCGCCCCGCAAGCTCCTTGATCTCGGCCTCATACCCCGCCATGCGCTGGGCGAAGCCGTTGGACAGCTGCGAGAGCTTGTTGCGGTCCACCAGGATGCCGTGCATCTCCATCGTCGCAAGGACGGGAACCAGCGGGCGCTCCATCACCTCGTAGACCGCGGTGACGGCGTTGCGCGACAGTTCCGGCTTCAGCAGCCGGTGCAGGCGCAGGGTGACGTCGGCATCCTCGGCCGCATAGGGCGCGGCCTTGTCGATGGAGACCTTGTCGAAGGTGATGGCGGATTTGCCGGAGCCGATCAGCTCCTTGATCGGGATGCACTCATGGTCGAGCCAGCGCTTCGCCAGCTCGTCCATCCCGTGCCCATGCAGCCCCGCGGCGGCGGCGTAGGACATCAGCATGGTGTCGTCGATGGGCGAGACCTCGACCCCGTGGCGGCGCAGGACCTTGAGGTCGTATTTCAGGTTCTGCCCGATCTTCATCACCGCGGGATCGGCGAGCATGGGGCGCAGCAGGTCCAGCGCCTCCTCAAGCTCCATCTGCCCCGCGGCGCGCTGGGCGGCGCCCAGCAGGTCGCCGTCGCCCTCGGTATGCCCGAGGGGGATGTAGCAGGCCACGCCCGGTTCGGTGGCGAGCGATACGCCCACCAGCTCGGCCTGCATTTCGTTCAAGGAGGTCGTCTCGGTGTCCACCGCCACGGCCCCGAGGTCGGTGGCGCGGGCGATCCAGCGGCGCAGCGCCTCGGCGTCGCGGACGATCTCGTATTTTTCGCGGTCGATGGGGGCGGTGACCGCCGGGTCGGGGCCGCCCGGCTCGGCCGGCGCATCCAGCGCGGGTTTCGCCGCGGGGGCGGCGGCGGCGCCCGGGGCGGCGTCGATCTCCCCCGCATCCGCGTCCAGCACCGCGGCGATGCGGGTGGTCAGGGTGCGGAACTCCATCGCCTTCAGGAAGCCGATCAGCGCCGCCGGGTCCGGGTCGCGCAGCGCCAGCGCGCCGGGCGGGTCCTCGACCGGCACCTCGCGCGACAGCTCCACCAGCCGTTTCGAGATGCGGATCTGCTCGGCCATCTCGATCAGGGTCTGGCGGCGCTTGGGCTGCTTGATCTCCTCGGCCCGGGCCAGCAGGGTTTCGAGGTCGCCGAACTCCTGGATCAGCTTGGCGCCGGTCTTCAGCCCGATCCCGGGCGCGCCGGGCACGTTGTCGACGGAATCGCCGGCCAGCGCCTGAACGTCGGTCACCCGGTCCGGGCCGACGCCGAAATAGGCGATGACGCCCTCGTCCTCGATGATCTCGTCATCCTTGCCCTTGAGGCCGGGCTTGAGCATCCGCACCCCGTCGCCCACGAGCTGCATCAGGTCCTTGTCGGAGGAGATGATGGTCACCCGCGCGCCCGCCGCCCGGGCCTGGTCGGCATAGGTGGCGATGATGTCGTCGGCCTCCCAGCCCTCCATCTCGATGCAGGGCAGGTTGAAGGCGCGGGTGGCGTCGCGGATCAGCGGGAACTGGGGGACGAGGTCCTCCGGCGCCGGGGGGCGGTGGGCCTTGTACTCGGGGTAGATGTCGTTGCGGAAGGTCTTGCCCTTCGCATCGAAGATCACCGCGGCATGGGTGGGGCCGTCGGGGTCGGTCTTGTGCGCCTCCACCAGCCGGTGAAGCATGTTGCAAAAGCCCGAGACGGCCCCCACGGGGAGGCCGTCGGATTTGCGCGTCAGCGGCGGCAGCGCGTGATAGGCGCGGAAGATGAAGCCCGAGCCGTCGACCAGCTGCAGGTGGTCGCCGGGACCGATGGGGGGCAGGGCGTCGGCGGCGGCGGGCGCGTCTTTCGCGTCGGTCACGGGGGCGCTCAGGCGTCCGTGGAGGCGTCGGCCGGGCCGCCCTTGAGGATGAAGCGCTTGTCGCAATAGCCGCATTCGACGAAGCCCTCGGCCTCGGGGATCGACAGCCAGACGCGGGGATGGCCGAGCGCGCCCTCGCCGCCGTCGCAGGCGACGCGGGTCTTGGTGACGGTCTCGGATTCGGGGGCGGGGCGGGTCATGGCGAACTCCATCGTGCAAGGACTGCGCGGCTTGCGCGCATCATAGCGGGGCGGGCGTGGGCGGCAAGGCGCGGCGGGCGGCGCGGGGGCGGGCGCGGCGCCGCGGGGGGGCGCACGTCCGCGCGCGGCATCCTTCGGCTTGCACGCGCCGCAGGGCGGGTTATGTCAGGGCTCCGACGCTGACGCAGGAGAACCCCCATGACCGACGTGAAGCCCGACGCCGCCATCTCGGTCCGCGGCCTGCGCAAGATCTACGGCTCCGGGCCCTCGGCCAAGGAGGCGCTCAAGGGCGTCGACCTCGACATCCCGCGCGGATCGGTCTTCGGCCTGCTGGGGCCGAACGGGGCGGGCAAGTCCACCATCATCAACATCCTCGCCGGGCTGGTGAACAAGACCGAGGGCTCGGTGCGGATCTGGGGCTTCGACCAGGACGAGAACCCCCGCCAGGCCCGCGCCGCCATCGGCGTGGTCCCGCAGGAGCTGAACATGGACCCGTTCTTCACGCCCCGCGCGGCGATGGAGGTGCAGGCGGGCCTTTACGCGGTGCCGAAGCGCGAACGGCGCACGGATGAAATCCTCGCCCGCCTCGGGCTGACCGACAAGGCGGACGCCTATGCGCGCAGCCTCTCGGGCGGCATGAAGCGGCGGCTGCTGGTGGCCAAGGCGCTGGTGCATCGCCCGGCGGTGCTGGTGCTGGACGAGCCGACCGCGGGCGTGGACATCGAGCTGCGCCGGTCGCTCTGGGATTACGTGATGGAGCTGAACAAGGCCGGGACCACCATCATCCTCACCACCCATTACCTGGAAGAGGCCGAGGCCCTGTGCGACCGCATCGCCGTCATCAACCATGGCGAGGTGATCGCGAATGACGAGACCTCGGCCCTGCTGCACCGGCTCGACGGCAAGACGCTGATCGTCACCCCGGCGACGCCGCTGGCCGCGGTCCCGGCGCTGCCCGAGGGCGCGACCGGAGAGCTGCGCGCGGATGGCGCGCTGGCGGTCAGCTATTCGCGCGCGCGGCTGAACGCGGGGACGATCCTGTCGGCGCTGGCGGCGGAGGGGGTGCAGCTCCTCGATATCGCGACCGAGGAGCCGGACCTTGAAGAGGTGTTCGTCGACCTCGTGCGCCACGGCTGAGGGCGAAGCCCCCCGGCCCCCCGCGCGTCAGTCGGTATAGGCCCAGGCGTCGGTCGGGGTCCATTCCTCGGTCCCGTCGGGCTTGCGCCAGCGCATCATCAGGCAGGCCGTGTTCAGGCGCTGGAAGAACAGGGTGTCGACCTTGTACCAGCCCGCCCGGGGGACCGAGACCTGGACCCAGCCATTGGTGTCGCAGGCGCGGCGGGTCCCGTAGCTGTCGACGGTCTGGCCGCCGAGGCCGAACTCGATCCCGTCATTGCTGTGCACCTCCAGCGCCCAGGTCCCGGGCGCGTCGAAGCGCAGGTAGCCCTTGATCTCGGCCGCCACCATCTCGGCCCGCTTGGCGGTCAGGATCGGCGCGCCCGGTTCGCTGTCCATGTAGTCGAAGCCGACCAGCGGCGGCCCGGCCTCCTTCCCGTCCTCGAGCCAGTAGGTCACGTCGCGCAGCCCGCGCACCTCGGGCGGGTAGGCGTACCAGACGGCGAGGCCGGGTTTCAGCGCGTCCTCGGCCGGCTGCGGGTTGGCGGGGAACAGCGCGGTCTGGGCCTGCGCGGCCCCGCCGAGCAGCGCGAGCGCGAGGGCCGCCAGGGTGCGGGCCGCCGGGATGCGGGGGGGAAGGGGCAAGGTCGGTCTCCGTTCTCTGGCGGACGTGTCTGGCGGACGTGTCTGCGGCGCGCGCGCGGCGCGGCGATCACGGGCAGGTTAACAGAGACGGCGCCCCGGTCCAGCGGGGCGGCAGGCTGGGGCCGGGGGAACGCGCGTCCCCCGGCCCCTGCGCAAGGCGTCAGCGGCGGCGGCGCAGCAGGCCGAGCGCGCCGATCCCGGCGACCAGCAGCGGCGCGCCCGCGGGCAGCGGCACCTCGGCGGCGGTGATGCGCAGGGTGAAGCCCGAGCCGGAGTCGAACGCGTCCGAGAAGGCGATCATGGCGTTGACGTTCAGGTTGCTCACGTCCTCGATCGCCCCCAGCAGGTAGCCGGCCGAGATCAGGTCCGCCTCGCCGACGATGGTCGGCAGGATCGGCACGGCCTCGCCCGTGTCCTCGGCCCGGCGCTGCTCCCACTCCCCGGTCCCGGTCTGCCAGGCCATCAGGATCGCGTCGGTGCCCGCATCCCCGTCATGGTCCCAGAAATACCCCCAGGGCGCGTCGTCGAGCGTGGTCCACGCGCCGAACAGGTCGCCGTAAGGGCCGTAGCCGGTCGTGGCGCGCATCTTCGTCGCGGTCCACTCGGCCAGGTAGCCGGTGGTTTCGGCCGCGAAGAACCCGTCGAGATCGTGGTTCGAGCTGGCGGCGGCGTCGCCGAACAGGCCGAAGGGGAACTGGGTGTCGGGCATGTCCGGGACCGGGGCGAAGGCGATCCCGGCGCCGTCCCCGGCCAGCGAGAACCCGTCGCCCACGCCGAAGCCGAGCTCCATGGTGAAGCCGCGCAGGCCCGCGCCCACGTCGTTGGTGAACTTGGTGAAGAGCTGGTAGGCGCTCTCGCCCGTCCCGCTGGTGTCGAACACCAGGTCGACGGCGCCGGTGTCGGTGAAGTGCAGCTTGAACCGCTTGCCCGACTGGAAGGAGCTTTCGCAGCTGGCCGAGGACGAGGCCATGATGCAGTTCGGGATGTCCTGGCTGGCGCTCAGGTCCGGCGCGCCGGTAAGGACGGCGATGCCGGGGGCGGTCGCCTCGGGCGGGGTGAAGATCACCTCGCCGCTGCTGGACGCGCCCGCGGTCCCGCCGGTCACGTCGCGGTCGTAGATCACGCTGGCATAGGTCACGTCCGCGGCGTAGGGCCCGGCGGGCACGAGGACGTTGGTCGTGTTCCATCCGTCGACGGTGACGGCCTGCGCCGGAAGCGGCGACAGGGCGAGCGCGGCGAGACCCGCGCTCAGAATTTGCACTCTGGGCATGGCAAAGCTCCGGTTGTGAAAGGGGATCCCCCCAAGGATCCGTCGAACCGGGGAAGCTTTCACACAAATGCGATAATTTGCAAGCGTTGACGTTAACAAAACGTCAGGCGCGTGGGAGGGGCGCCGCAAACGCAACGGGGCGGCCGCGCGATGCGGCCGCCCCGGGATCGTTCGCCCATGGCGTCCAGGTCAGACGTCGAGGTTCTCGACCTGCAGCGCGTTGTCCTGGATGAACTGGCGGCGCGGTTCCACCACGTCGCCCATGAGCTTGGAGAAGATCTCGTCCGCCTCGTCCATGTGGTCCACGCGGACCTGGAGCAGCGTGCGCGCCTCGGGGTCCAGCGTCGTCTCCCACAGCTGGTCGGGGTTCATCTCGCCCAGCCCCTTGTAGCGCTGGCGGTCCGAGCCCTTTTCCCCGGCGGCCATCACCACGTCCAGCAGCTCCTGCGGGGAATGCACGCGGTCGGATTTCTCCTTGCGGGTGAAGGTGGCGGGCGAGGAGTAGACCTCCTGCAAGGCGGGGGCCATGGCGGCGAGGCGGCGCGCCTCGGGCAGGGCCAGCACGTGGCCGTCGACCGAGCGGACCTCGGCCACGCCGCGCAGCACGCGGGTCAGGCGCAGGCCGCCATCGGCGGTGACCATGCCGCCCCAGCCGCGCTCGGTCTCGGGCGCGATCATGTCCAGCCGCTCGGCCACGCGGGCGGCCAGCGCCTCGGGCGCGCCCTGCAGCGCGTCGCGGTCGAGGGCGCCGGCGATGGCGGCCTGTTCGATCACGAAACGCGGCACGTTGGTCGGGAAGGTGGAGAGGATGTTCTTCACCTGCCGCGCCTCTTCGACCACGCGCGCAAGGTCGGGGCCGGCCAGCTGGGCGCCGCCCGCGACCTCGAGCACCGCGCCCTCGACGCCCTGGGCGACGAGGTGGTCTTCAAGCGCGCGCTGGTCCTTGAGGTACACCTCGGACTTGCCGCGGGACACTTTGAACAGCGGCGGCTGCGCGATGTAGAGATGCCCGGCCTCGATCAGCTCGGGCATCTGCCGGTAGAAGAAGGTCAGCAGCAGCGTGCGGATATGGGCGCCGTCCACGTCCGCATCGGTCATGATGATGATCTTGTGGTAGCGCAGCTTGCTCAGGTCGAACTCATCGCGCCCGATGCCGGTGCCGAGGGCGGTGATGAGGGTCCCGACCTCCTGGCTCGACAGCATCCGGTCGAAGCGCGCGCGCTCCACGTTCAGGATCTTGCCGCGCAGGGGCAGGACGGCCTGGTTGTGGCGCGAGCGGCCCTGCTTGGCCGATCCGCCGGCCGAGTCGCCCTCCACGAGGAACAGTTCGGCCTTGCTCGGGTCCTTCTCCTGGCACTCGGCCAGCTTGCCGGGGAGCGAGGCGATGTCGGACTTCTTGCTCCGCGTCAGCTCGCGCGCCTTGCGGGCGGCCTCGCGGGCCAGGGCGGCCTCGACGATCTTGGTGACGACCGCGCGGCCCTCGTGCGGGTTCTCCTCCAGCCACTCGGACAGCTTCTCGTTCATCAGCGATTCGACCGCGGGGCGAACCTCGGAGGAGACCAGCTTGTCCTTGGTCTGGCTCGAGAATTTCGGATCCGGCACCTTCACCGACAGAACGCAGGTCAGCCCTTCGCGCGAATCGTCGCCGGAGAGGTTGATCTTCTCTTTCTTTGCGATGCCCGAGGAGCCGACATAGGCGTTGATCGTGCGGGTCAGCGCGCCGCGGAAGCCCGCCAGGTGCGTGCCGCCATCCCGCTGGGGGATGTTGTTGGTGAAGCACAGCACGTTCTCGTGGTAGCTGTCGTTCCACCACATCGCGACCTCGACGCCGATCCCGTCCTTCTCGCCGCGCACGACGATGGGGCCTTCCAGCAGCGGGTTCTTGGAGCGGTCGAGGTACCGGACGAAGGCCTCGACGCCGCCGTCATAGAACATCGTCTCCTCGCGCGGCTCGGCCTCGCGCTCGTCCCGCAGCACGATGCGCACGCCCGAGTTCAGGAAGGCGAGCTCGCGCAGGCGGTGCTCCAGCGTCTTGAACTGGTAATCGCGGTTGGAGAACGTGTCGGTGGAGGCGAGGAAGCGCACCCGGGTGCCCTTCTGCCCGTTCGCCGGTCCGACCACGTGCAGCGAGGTCACCGTCTCGCCGGTCTCGAACCGGGCCATGTGCTCCTTGCCGTCGCGCCAGATGGTCAGCTCCAGCCAGTCCGACAGCGCGTTGACGACCGAGACGCCGACGCCGTGCAGGCCGCCGGAGACCTTGTAGGAGTTGTCGTCGAATTTACCCCCGGCATGCAGCTGGGTCATGATGACCTCGGCCGCCGAGACGCCTTCCTCGGGGTGGATGTCGGTGGGGATGCCGCGGCCGTTGTCGCTGACCGAGACGGATTCGTCGGCATGGATGGTGACGGTCACCGTGTCGCAATGACCGGCCAGCGCCTCGTCGATGCCGTTGTCCACGACCTCGTACACCATGTGGTGCAGGCCGGACCCGTCATCGGTGTCGCCGATATACATGCCGGGACGTTTGCGCACCGCTTCCAGGCCCTTGAGAACCTTGATGCTTTCCGCCCCGTACTCGGATTTCTTCTCGCCCTCGCCGCCGGCCTGAGTCTCGTCGGACATGCGCGTGCAACCCCGTGTTTCTGTTTTGACGCCGCACTTTATCCGCCCCCGGCGAGGGTGTCACGCGATGGGGCGTCGAAACGGCGCGATGGGGGCCGAAAATGCGCCGCCGCGGCCCGGATCGGGGCCGCGGCGGGGCGGGGAACGGCGGTGGAGAGGGGGGCGGCCCCGGCGTCAGCGGCGGATCGGCAGGGCCGAGGGGCGCGCGGCGCAGTCGTGGAACACCACGCCCGAACCGGCGGCGCGGGTCGGGGTGCGGTGGGTGCAGGCCTCGGCCTCGGGCGTCGCCGGGCGCGGCAGCGGGGCGGCGAGGGCGGCCGAGGTCCAGGCCCCGGGCAGCGCGGCGTCCCAGGCCCGGGCGCGGGCGATGCGGGCCCCGAGGGGCGCGCCGGAGCCGACGGGCGCCTGGGCCAGCGCCATGGCGGCGCGCACCGGCATTTCCGGCAGGGCGGGGGAGCGGTCCGCGGCGGCGGGCACCGCCTTCGGCTCGGGCTGGCGGAAGGTGTCGCTGCCGGCGATCAGCGCGGCGGCGGCGACGCAGGAGGCGAGCGCGGCGATGCGCAGGACGTTGATCATGGGACAGGCTCCGGGGGAACGCGCAGCGACGCAAAACGGGACGACGCGGCGACATTGCCACGGCAAGGTGAACGGCACGGTGAATCCCCCGTGCAGAAACGCCCCGCGCCGGGGGGCGCGGGGCGTTTTTTCGGGGAATGCGAGGGGATCGCGGCCCCGGGGGCGGGCGCCGGGGGACGCGCCCGGGGGCGGGCGTCAGCCGCGGCGGCGGCGGCGCAGCGCCAGCAGCCCGCCGATCCCGGCCAGCAGCAGCGGCGCGGCGGCGGGGACCGGCACGTCGGCGACGGCGAAATTCAGCGTCAGCTCGGCCGAGGGGCTGAAATAGCTCGCGCCCCAGAAGCTCTGCGTGCGGAACCCGTCGATCGAGGTCAGCGCGGCGCCGACCGCGAAATCGTCCGGCGTGGTCATCGCCAGCAGCGCGTTGAGCGCGTCGAGCGCCGCGGCCGAGAGGTCCACCGTCAGCTCGGGCATCGGCGTGCGGCTGTCCTGGGTGATCGTCGCCTCGCCATACACCGCGCCGTCGCCGAGATCGGCGAAGGCCGCCCGGCCGCCGGTCCCGGAGGTCAGCGTGTCGGCATTGGTGGCGACCTCGTACAGGGTCGCCGTCTCGGTGTCGGTGTCGGAGCGGAACTCGCCGTTCTCGCCGTAGAAGGTCAGCGTCGCCGAGGCGACGGGGCCGAGCCCGGCGAGGGCGGCGATGTCGAAGACGTAGAAGCTGCGCAGCTCCACGCCCAGCGAGATGCCGGTATAGGTGATCGGGTTCTCGGGGTCATGGACGCCGTTCTCCCGGTAATATCCGCTGTCATAGGTCTCGACGGTGGCCGAGGCGGCGCCGGCGGCGGCGGGCGCCATCGCGGCGAGGGCCGCGAGATACGCTGTCAAACGCATGATTTTTCGCTCTCCACAAGGGAAGGTCGGTGAAACGCATGTACGCTGCGCTGCAGTGCGGCGCCTCCCCAGATGGGGGGAGGGCCGCGTTCATCGGGCGTGTGACCCGACGGCGGCGCAACCTCGTGTTTAGCAAACCCGAGCGCCGGTGTTTAGCCCCGATCCGCCGCGGCGCCGAGCGCGAGGGCGTCGGCGCGGGGTCCGAGGGCCTCGAACAGGCGCGCCTCGGCCCCGGTCATCCAGGCCTGGGCCCCGAGGGCGCAGACCTCGTCGAACAGCGCGGCGCGGCGGTTTTCGTCGAGATGCGCGGCGACCTCGTCGAGCAGGATGACCGGGGGGGCCGCGGCCTCGGCCGCCATCGCGCGGGCGGCGGAGAGGACGAGCGAGACCAGCAGGGCCTTCTGCTCCCCGGTCGAGGCGATTCGCGCCTCGACCCCCTTCTCGGCGTAGATGGCGAGGAGGTCGGTGCGGTGCGGGCCCGTCAGCGCCCGTCCCGCGGCGGCGTCGCGGGGGCGCCCGTCGCGCAGGGCGCGGCGCAGGGTTTCGGCGGCCTCGGCGGGGTCGGGCGCGGGGTCGAGGTCGGGGGCGCCGGGCGCGCCGGGGGCGAAGGCCGCGGCGAAGCCCTGTTCCAGCGGGCCGTCGAGCGACAGCTCGGCCGCGGGAAAGGCGGTGGCGGCGCCGTCCTGCGCGCGGGCGATGCGCGCCAGGGTGCGGGCGCGGGTCAGGGCCATGGCGGCGCCCGCCTCGGCCATCCGTCCTTCGAGCGCGGCGAACCAGGCGGGGTCGCGGATGTCGTCCTTGAACAGCCGGTTGCGCTCTCGCATCGCCTTTTCATAGGCCAGCGCGGCCTCGGCATGGTCGGGCTCGAAGGCCAGCGCGAGGCGGTCGAGGAACCGGCGCCGCTCACCCGCCCCCTCGATCCACAGCCTGTCCATGGCGGGGGTGAGCCAGACCACGGGCGCCAGAGCGCCGAGGCGGGTCTGGGGGGCCGTCTTGCCGTCGATGCGCACCGAGCGGGCGGCGCCTTTCGACAGGTCGACGGAGGTTTCGACCTCGTGCAGGTCGCCGGGGGTTTCGAGCCGGGCGGCGACCTTCCAGCCGAGCGCCTCGGGGCGGCGGGCGATCTCCTCCGCCGCCGCCCGGCGCAGGCCGCGGCCGGGCGAGAGCATGGAGATGGCTTCGAGCACGTTGGTCTTGCCGGCGCCGTTGGGGCCATGGATGGCGACCGGGCGGCCGTCCGTCTCCAGCCGCAGCTTGGGGTGGCTGCGGTAGAGGGTGAGCGACAGGGAGAGGACGGCGCGGCGGGTCATGCGGGGCGGTTGAATTGCTTGAGAAGCGCCTGAGGGAGATGAACTCCCGCAGGTCGCTTGTCCGAGCGTGGGTCGGGCCGCGGCCGCGTCAAGGACAAGCCCGCTGCGCGGGTCGCTGCGCGATCCTTGACCCGGCCGCAGCCCTCGGGCGGCTGGGGATGGTGCGCGCGGGTCTCACCGGGCGCGACGCCCAGCGACAAAAGAAAAGGGATGGAGGGGGTGTGGGGGAGGAAGGTTCCCCTTCCTCCCCCACGGACCTCAGACACGCATCGGCATGACGACGTAGACGGCGCTTTCGTCATCGCCTTCGCGGACCAGGGTGGGATCGCCGGAGGCGTTGAACAGGAAGACGGCGTTTTCGCGGTCCACCTGGCCGGCGATCTCGGTCAGGTACTTGGCGTTGAAGCCGATCTCGAGCGGCTCGGCGGCGTAGGCGACGGCGAGCTCCTCGGTCGCGGCGCCCGAATCCGGGGCGTTGACCGAGAGGACCAGCCGGTCCTCGTCGAGGGCGAGCTTCACGGCGCGGGACCGCTCGGAGGACACCGTGGCGACGCGGTCGACGGCCGAGGCGAACTCGGCGGCGTCCACTTCGAGGCGCCGGGTGTTCCCGACCGGGATCACGCGGGTGTAGTCGGGGAAGGCGCCGTCGATGACCTTGGAGGTCAGCGTCAGCTCGGGGCCGACGAAGCGGATCTTGGTCTCGGAGACGGAGACCTGGATCACCGCCTCGTCATCCTCCAGCAGGCGGCGCAGCTCGCCCACCGTCTTGCGCGGCACGATCACGCCGGGGATCGATTCGGCCCCGTCGGGCGCGGGGGCGTCGACGCGCGCGAGGCGGTGGCCGTCGGTGGCCACGGCGCGCAGCATCCGGCCCTCGGCCCCGTCGGCGACATGGAGATACACGCCGTTGAGGTAGTAGCGCGTCTCCTCGGTCGAGATCGCGAAGCGCGCCTTGTCGAACAGGCGGCGCAGCAGCGGCGCGGGGGCCTCGAAGCTGGCCTCGTATTCCGCCGAGGCCATCATCGGGAAGTCTTCCTTGGGCAGGGTCGCGAGCTGGAAGCGCGAGCGCCCGGCGGTGACCGAGAGGCGGCCCGCCTCGGGGTCGTCCTCGAGCCGGATCTGCGCGCCGTCGGGCAGCTTGCGGACGATGTCGTGCAGCATGTGGGCGGGCACGGTGGCGGCGCCCGCGCGTTCGACCATCGCCGGGATCACGTCGATCGCCTCGATGTCCAGATCGGTGGCGCGGATGGAGACGCTGTCGCCCCCCGCCTCGATCAGCACGTTGGAGAGGATCGGGATGGTGGCCCGACGCTCAACCACGCCCTGGGCGCGGCTCATGGCCCGGAGAAGGGCGGCCCGCTCGACGCTGATCTTCATCGCTCTCTCGCCTGCAATGGCGCTCCGCCGCGGGCGGGGCGCGAATTCGTATCTGGCGGCGCAGCATCGCGCCGGGCGCACCACACTATTCGACAAGGGGCGCGAGGCAAGGGGCGGGCGCGGGGAAAAGGCGGGCGAGGGGCGGAAAACGGCGCGGCAGGGGCGCGCGGGGGGGGGGCGGGGCCGCGCCAGGCGGGCGGCGGGGACGGCGCCGAGGGGGAGAATCGCGGCGGGCCCGGGGCGGCTTGCCTGTCCCTTGCCCCGCCCCTCGCCCCGCCTCTTTCCCCGCCTCTTTCCCCTGCGGCGCCTTGCCCGTGGATCGGGGCGCGCTTTCGTGACAAGAGAACGGTGTTCTCTAATGGTAAGGAACGTCGTCATGACCGTCCGCCGCATTTCCCCGCCCGCCGATTTCCCGCTGAGCGCGCTGAAGGCCCCCAAGGATTTCCTCGATTGCTGGGAGGCTGCGCCCGCCGACCCGAGTGCCGACGCCGCCGCCCTGGCCCGCGCGGTGATGGAGGGGATGCCGAACTGGGTGCGCCGCCTGCTGGACCTTCGCGATTCCATCGTCGCGCCGCTGGGCCTGAAGACCGCGCGCGACCTCGCCGCCGAGACCGGCGGCCCGGAGCGCATCGGCTTCATGCGGGTGATGGAGCGGAGGCCGGACCGGATCGTGCTGGGCGAGGACGATTCGCACCTCGATTTCCGCGTGGCGGTGACGCGCGCGGACGGGCGGGCGCTGATGGGCACCTGGGTGCGGCCCAAGAACCGGCTCGGGCGGCTCTACCTGCCGCTGGTGCTGCCGTTCCACGACCTGATCGTCGCCAACGGCATGCGGCGGCTGGAACGGGGCTGATCCTGAAACGCGAAACGGCCCGCCGAGGGGCGGGCCGTTCGCATGCAGCGCGGAGGGGCGGCTTACGCCTCCAGCATCCGGCGCAGCAGCTCGATATCCTCGGCCATCTGGCTGTCCGCGGCCTTCAGCTTCTCGATCTGGCGGATCGCGTGCAGCACGGTGGTGTGGTCGCGCTTGTCGAAGCGGCGGCCGATCTCCGGCATGCTCTTGGTCGTCAGCATCTTGCACAGGTACATCGCGATCTGCCGCGGCCGGGCGATGGAGCGCGACCGGCGCTGGGACAGCAGGTCCGACATGCGCAGGTTGTAGTGCTCGGCCACCTTGCGCTGGATCTGCTCGATGGTGACCTTGCGGTCCGAGGCGCGCAGCAGGTCCGACAGGCATTCCTCGGTCATGTCGAGATCGACCTCGCGGCCCACCAGCGACGCGAAGGCCAGCAGCCGCGTCAGCGCGCCTTCCAGCACCCGCACGTTCGAGGAGATGCGGTGCGCGAGGTATTCCAGCACCTTGTCCGGCACGTCCACATCGGGGTGCGCCGGGCGCATGGATTCGAGCTTGGCCTGCAGGATGCCGAGCCGCAGCTCGTAATCCGTCGGGTGCAGGTCGACCACGAGGCCCCACTGCAGGCGCGACTTGATCCGCTCCTCCAGCCCCTCGATCTCCCCCGGCGCGCGGTCGGCCGAGATGACCACCTGCTTGCCCTGTTCGACCAGCGCGTTGAAGGTGTGGAAGAATTCTTCCTGCGTCGAGTTCTTGCCGGCGATGAACTGCACGTCGTCGACCATCAGCACGTCGACGGACCGGAACAGGCGCTTGAACCCGATGGTGTCCTTGTGCCGGAGCGCGCGGACGAAGCGGTACATGAACTGCTCGGCCGAGATGTAGAGGATGCGCCGGTTCGGATCCATCTCCTGCACCCGCCAGCCGATGGCGTGCATCAGGTGGGTCTTGCCGAGCCCGACGCCGCCATAGAGGAACAGCGGGTTGAACACCACGTTCGGGTCCTCGGCCACGCGCCGGGCGGCGGCGTGCGCCAGCTCGTTCGGCTTGCCGACGACGAAGCGGTCGAAGGTGAAGCGCGGGTCGAGCGCGACGGAGCCGAGATCGTCATTCGCGCCTTCCTCGCCCGCGGCCTGCGCGGCCATGGGGGTCGAGCCCATCTCCTGCTCGGCGCGCGCGAGGTCCCGCGCCACGTCGGCGGCGATGTCGGCGGCGTCCTGCCCCGGGGCGTAGGCGGGCGCGGGCGCCGGGCGGCGGCGCGGGGCGGCGCGGGCCGAGAGCGGCTCGCGCGGGGCGTCGGGGATCGCGGCGACGGGCGCGGCGGGACGCGGCGCGGGGGCCGGGGCGGCGGGCGCGGCGGCGCCGCGGCGGCGCAGGCGGAATTCAAGGCGCTGCACGTGCTCGAACTCGGTCGAGATCATGCGGGTCAGCACGTCGCCGTAATGCTGGTCGACCCATTTGCCGATGAAACTGGTGGGGGCCGAGAGCACGGCGACGGGGCCGTCGGCGTCCTCGAGCTGCAGCGGGTGGATCCAGTTCTCGAAGGCGGAGGAGCCGATTTCCTCGCGAGTCATCTCGCGGATGCGCACCCAGGCTGGGCCGATGGGCGGCAGCGGCGTTTCGGAAGTGCCGGGCATGAGTCTCTCCCTGCCGGCCTGACGCGCCCTGTGGGGGGGCAGGGGCGCCGCCGGTCTTCTTCGTCGTTGAGGGCGCGTCAGTTCTGCCGCCAGGGCAGCCCGCGCGCTTTCCATCCGTTGGACCCGCCGCGGTGGCCGTCGGCGTCAAGATCGCCTTCAAACCCTTCGGCCACGTTGATGCAGCGGATCTGTGCGCCGGCGGCCGCGAAATGGGCCTCCGCCGCGCGGGCCGCGTTCATCGAACGCGCGCCGGACCGGCAGATGAAGTAGATGGCCTTCGGGGTCGCGCCCCCGAGGGCCTCGTCGAGCGCCGCGACGAAATCGGGATTCGCCGACATGTCGGGGAATCGCGCCCACTCGATCAGGATCGGGCGGATGCCGATGGCCGAGAGGTCGGGCAGACCGACGAAGGACCATTCGGCGACGGTGCGCACGTCGACCAGGGCGGAGTCGCCTTCGGCCAGGCCCTTGAAAGCCTCGTCGGGATTCTGCTGCTCGACGGTCATGCGCGCTCCTGCTGCTGCAGCCGCCCACGGGGAAGGGCGGCCGTCCTTCGGCGATCATCCTGGGACCGTCCGCGGGCCGGCGGGGCCGGGACGGGACGGCGTCGGCCCGTCGCCGGGGCCGACCCCGCGCGCGGCCCCGGGGGGCGCGACGCGCAACGGCGGACGCACCGCGCCGGGGGCGGCGCGGAACAGTCCGGGACGCGAAACCGGCGGGCCGTCGTCACGGTCGGGCCCCTTGGAATCGCTCTCCGAGGATAGGCCCAACCCGAGGGTTTCGACAACCGGAACTCTTAACGAACGCTCTATTCGCGGGGCGGTTGCGCCGCTTGGCTCCGCTCGCGCAAGTTTTCATGTGCGAGGTGCAAGTAAACGCGATCCGCAATACTTGCGGAATTTGGTCGGCTTACTTTTGTGCGGCTTGGGCCTCGGGACTCGCATCCGGCGATTCCTCTGGCTGGGGAGACATTAGTCTCAGACGCCTTGTCCCGGCAACCGGACCAAACGTGGAACATGACGGCGGGGCGACAGGTCCGTGACGCTGGTTTCCGAATGGACGGGGCGGGCGGCGGGGCGCGGTTCGCGTCCCCCGGTCACACGAAACGCGGCCCCTTTCAGGGCCGCGTCACGCGGGATCCGACAGGTGTCGCCTGGATCAGGCGGCGGCCGTCTGCAGCGTCTTCACGCGCTGCGCGAGGCGCGAGATCTTGCGGCTCGCGGTGTTCTTGTGGAACACGCCCTTGGTCACGCCGCGCATCAGCTCGGGCTGCGCGGCCTTGAGAGCGACGGCGGCCGTGGCGCCATCGCCGGCGTCCAGCGCGCGCTCGACCTTCTTGATGAAGGTGCGGATGCGCGAGCGGCGGGCGCGGTTGACGGCGGTGCGGCGTTCGATCTGGCGGACGCGTTTACGAGCTTGGGGCGAGTTGGCCATGGGTGTGTCCCGTGAATTCTGTGTATCCTGTCGGTGTGAGCGGCGCTCTTACCGGCGAAGCGGGGAGTCGTCAAGCCCGGGGGCGCCGGGGCGCCCCCGGGAACGGCTCATTTGCCCCGGAAATGGGGGGCGCGTTTCTCGATGAAGGCGTTCATGCCTTCCTTCTGGTCCTCGGTTGCGAACAGCGAATGGAAGAGGCGGCGCTCGTAGCGCAGGCCCTCGGCCAGGGTCATCTCGTAGGACCGGTTCACCGATTCCTTGATCGCCATGGTGGCGATGGGGGATTTCTCGGCGATCTTCTCGGCGGTCGCGAGCGCGTCGTCGAGCAGCTTGTCGGCCGGCACGACGCGGGAGACGAGGCCGGAGCGCTCGGCCTCTTCCGCCGTCATGAAGCGGCCGGTCAGGTTCATCTCCATCGCCTTGGACTTGCCCACGGCGCGGGTCAGGCGCTGGGTGCCGCCGATGCCGGCCATGACGCCGAGATTGACCTCGGGCTGGCCGAACTTGGCGGTGTCGGCGGCGAGGATGAAGTCGCACAGCATCGCCAGCTCGCAGCCGCCGCCAAGGGCGTAGCCGGCCACGGCGGCGATGATCGGGGTGCGGGTGTTCGCGACGCCGTCATGCTTGTCGGTGAAGAAGTCCGACTTGAACATGTCCACGAAGCTCTGCTCCGACATCTCCTTGATGTCGGCGCCCGCGGCGAAGGCTTTTTCCGACCCGGTGAGGACGATGCACCGGACCTTGTCGTCGGCGTCGAACTTGGCGAGGGCGTCGTTCAGCTCGCCCAGCAGCTCCTGGTTCAGCGCGTTCAGCGCTTCGGGGCGGTTGAGCTTGATGAGCCCGACATGGTCGCGGGTCTCGACGATGATCGAGGTGTAGGCCATTGGGGGAAGTCCTCCGTCGGCGTCTTGAATTCGGTCCCCCCGCGATGGGGCGCGGAGGAGCGAGCGCCGCGTGTAGCGAAGCGCGGGGGGGCGTTCAAGCCTTGTTCCCGCAGCCCCGGTTCATCTCTGGCAGGCGGGGCAATGGAACGTCGAGCGGCCCGATTGCGCAAGTCTCGCGATGGATCCGGCGCATCCGTCGCGGCGGCACGGCTCCCCCTCGCGGCCGTAAACCGCGAAGCCGTGCTGAAAATATCCAAGCTCTCCGTCGGCTTGGCGATAATCGCGCAAGCTCGACCCGCCCGCCGCGATCGCCTCGGTCAGCACGTCTCGGATCGCGGCGGCGAGGATCTCGAGCCGCGCGGCCGAGATCCGCCCGGCCTGCCGCGCGGGGGCGATTCCCGCCCGCCACAGCGCCTCGCACACGTAGATGTTGCCGAGGCCCGCCACGATTCGCTGGTCGAGCAGCGCGGCCTTGGCCGAGGTCTTCCGCCCCGCGAAGCGCGCGCGCAGCAGCGCGGCGTTGAAGGCGTTGCCCAGGGGTTCGGGCCCGAGGGCGCGCAGCAGCGGGTGCTCCGCCTCGTCCCCGGCCGCGAACAGGTCCATCGCCCCGAAGCGGCGCGCGTCGTTGAAGGCGATGCGCACGCCGCCCTCCATGTCGAAGATCACGTGGTCATGCTTGCCGGGCGCCGCGCGCTCGTGGACATGCGCCGCGGTCCCGGCCCCGTCGATCAGCAGCCGCCCGGACATCCCGAGATGCATCAGCAGCACCTCGCCCGTGGACAGGTCCGCGAGGATGTATTTCGACCGCCGCCGCAGGCGTTCGACCACCGCGCCCTGAAGCCGCTCGGGCATCCGTTCGGGCAGCTTCCAGCGCAGGTCCGGGCGGCGCTGGTCGACGGCGACGAAGCGCTTCCCCTCCATCACCGGCGCAAGGCCGCGTCTTACTGTCTCGACTTCAGGCAGTTCGGGCATGTTCCGGGCGCGGCCTTCTCGGGCTATATGCCTCGTCATGACCGACGAGACCCATCCCGCCCCCGATACCGGCGCCCGCCCCGAGACCACAACCCATTTCGGCTTCCGCGACGTGCCCGAGCGGGAGAAGGCCGGGCTGGTGCGCGGCGTGTTCACCTCCGTCGCCAGCAAGTACGACGTGATGAACGACGCCATGTCCTTCGGAATTCACCGCATCTGGAAGGATGCGATGGCCGACTGGCTGGCCCCGCGGCCGGGCTCCCACATGCTCGACCTCGCGGGCGGGACCGGGGACGTGGCGTTCCGGATGCTCGACCGGATGCGCGGCACGGGGCACGTGACGGTGTGCGACCTGACCGAATCGATGCTGATCGAGGGGCAGAAGCGCGCCGAGGCCGAGGGGAAGGCGGACCGCACCGACTGGGTCGTCGGCGACGCGATGAACCTGCCCTTCGCCGACGATACCTTCGATTACGCGACCATGGCCTTCGGCATCCGCAACGTCACGCGGATGGAGGACTGCCTGTCCGAGGTTTACCGGGTGCTCAAGCCCGGCGGGCGGTTCATGATCCTCGAGTTCTCGCACATCCCCGAGGCGGGGATGCAGAAGCTCTATGACCTCTACTCCTTCAACGTGATCCCGAAGATGGGCCAGGCGATCGCGGGGGATGCGGACAGCTACCAGTATCTCGTCGAATCGATCCGCAAGTTCCCCGACCAGGAAGAGGTCGTCCGGCGGATGCGCGCGGCGGGGTACGAGCAGGTGAAGTACCGCAACCTCTCGCTCGGCATCGCGGCGCTGCATTCGGGCTGGAAGATCTGATCCATGGGCATCTTCGCCAACCTGTGGCGGCTGGCCCGGACCGGCGCCACCTTCCAGCGCACCGGCGCGCTGGCCGACGCGCTGGGAGAGGTCGACGCCCCCGCCCCGGTGCGCCTCGCCGCGCGGGTGCTGTTCGCGCCGCTCGGCCCGCTGGGGCTGAAGGGCGACCCGGAGCTGCCCCCCGTGGTCCGCGCGCTGACCGCGCTCGGCCCGGCTTACGTGAAATTCGGCCAGATCCTCTCGACCCGTCCCGACGTCGTCGGCGCGCGCCTCGCGCGGGAGATGCGGGTGCTCCAGGACCGGATGCCCGCCTTCAGCCAGGCCGAGGCCGAAGCGGCGGTGGAGCGGGAGCTGGGCCGCCCGGTCTCCGAGCTGTTCGCGGAATTCGGCCCGCCGGTGGCCGCCGCCTCCATCGCCCAGGTGCATCCCGCGCGGGTGGCCGAGACGGGCGAGGCGGTGGCGGTGAAGGTGCTGCGCCCCGGCGTCGAGAAGGCCTTCCGCAAGGACGTGGACGCCTTCTGGTTCATCGCCAACCTGATCCACGTCCTCGCGCCCAAATCCCGCCGCCTGCGCCCCCGCGCCGTCATCCGCCACTTTGAATCGGTGGTGATGACCGAGCTGGACCTGCGCCTCGAAGCCTCCGCGGCCGCCGAGTACCGGGCCAATTCCGAGGGCGACAAGGGCGTCAGCAGCCCCGCCGTCCACTGGCCCCTCTCGGCCCGCCGGGTGATGACCACGGAATGGGTCGACGGAACGCCCCTGGGCGACGTGGAGGCGCTGCGCGCCACCGGCATCGACATGGAGGCGATGGGCGCCCTCGTCGTCCAGACCTTCCTGCGCCACGCCCTGCGCGACGGGTTTTTCCACGCCGACATGCACCAGGGGAACCTGAAGGTCTCCCCGGCGGGCGAGTTGGTGACGCTCGATTTCGGGATCATGGGAAGAATTGATCCCTATACGCGGCGCGTCTACGCAGAAATTCTTCTCGGGTTCCTGCGCAAGGACTATCGCCGCGTCGCCGAGGTGCATTTCGAGGCGGGCTACGTCCCCGCGGACCAGGACCTCGAGACCTTCGCCCAGGCGCTGCGCTCGATCGGGGAGCCGATCTTCGGCCAGCAGGCGGACCGGATCTCGATGGCCAAGCTGCTGGCGCATCTGTTCGACGTGACGGAACGCTTCGGGATGCAGACGCGGACCGAGCTGATCCTGCTGCAGCGGACCATGGTGGTGGTCGAGGGCGTCGGGCGCACGCTGGACCCGCATCTCAACATCTGGACCACCGCCAAGCCGGTGGTCGAGGAGTGGATGCGCGACAATCTCGGCCCCGCGCAGATGCTGCGGGACATGAAGGCGACGGCGCAGGTGCTGGGCCGGTTCGGCCCCCGCCTGCCCGAGATCGCCGAGCGCGCGCTGATGAAGCTGGCCGAGCCCGAGGCGCCGCCCGCCCCGGCCCGCCTGCCCGCCGCGGCGCTGTGGCTGGCGCTGGGCGCGGGGCTCGGCGGCGGCGTGGTCGGCGCGCTGCTGGTGGCGCTGCTGGACTGACGGCCACGGGCGGCCGCGGCGGCGGCGCGGCGGCGCTCACGCCCCGCGCCGCCCCCCGTGCGCCCCTCGTGCGCCGGGCGGACCCCGCGGCGCCTTGCCATGCGGCGGGGCGGCTCTTAAGGTTTCGCCCGTGGGCTGCAAGCCCTTTTACGGAAAGAGACATGGCGGAACCCGGGCGCATTCTTCTGATCATCGGCGGCGGCGTCGCCGCCTATAAATGCCTCGACCTGATCCGCCGCTGGCGCGAGCGGGGCGGGACCGTGACCCCTGTCATGACCCGTGCGGCCGAGGAATTCGTCACCCCCCTGTCGGTCTCGGCCCTCGCGGGCGAGGCGGTCCACCGGGACCTGTTCGACCTGACGGCCGAGGCGGAGATGGGGCATATCCAGCTCTCCCGCGCCTCGGACGTCATCGTCGTCGCGCCCGCCACCGCCGACCTGATGGGCAAGATGGCGCACGGGCTGGCCAACGACCTCGCCTCGACCCTCTTGATGGCCACCGACGCGCCGGTGCTGATCGCCCCCGCCATGAACGTGCGGATGTGGGAGCATCCGGCGACGCAGCGGAACCTCGCCACCCTCCAGGCCGACGGCGTAACCGTGGTCGGCCCCGGGACCGGCGCCATGGCCTGCGGCGAGTACGGCCCGGGCCGGATGGCCGAGCCGCTGGAGATCCTCGAGGCCGCCGAGGCCGTCATCGCCGCCCGCCGCGGCCCGCGCCCCCTGTCGGGCAAGCGCATCCTGATGACCTCCGGCCCGACGCATGAGCCCATCGACCCGGTGCGCTACATCGCCAATCGCTCCTCCGGCGCGCAGGGCACGGCGCTGGCCGAGGCGCTGGCGGCGCTGGGCGCCGACGTCCATTTCGTCACCGGCCCCGCCACCCATCGCCGCCCGAAAGGCGTGACGGTGGTCGAGGTGGAAAGCGCGCGCGACATGCTCGCCGCCGTCGAAGCGGGGCTGGAGACCCCCGCCGACGCGGCGGTCTTCGCCGCCGCCGTCGCCGACTGGCGCACCGCCTCTGCGGCGGGCAGCAAGATGAAGAAGGACGGCTCCGGCCAGCCGCCGCCGCTGACCCTGGCCGAGAACCCGGACATCCTGCGCACCATCTCGCGCCGGGACGCGGGCCGCCCGCCGCTGGTGGTCGGCTTCGCCGCGGAAACCGACGACGTGATCGCCCACGCCACGGCGAAACGCCTGCGCAAGGGCTGCGACTGGATCGTGGCCAACGACGTCTCGCCCGCTTCCGGCGTCATGGGCGGGACCGAGAACGCCGTCACCATCATCACCGCGGACGGGTCCGAGAGCTGGGAGCGCGCCCCGAAGGACGCCGTGGCCCGGCGCCTCGCGGCCCGCATCGCCGCGGCCCTGACCGAGGACAGCCCGGCCCCCCGGGCCGCTGCGGGAGGCGCGTCATGAGAATCTCCACCGCGCTGCCGCCGATCGAGGTGCGCATCCGCAAGCTGCCCCATTACGACCCCGCGCTGGCGCTTCCGGCCTATGAA
Organism: Rhodovulum sp. DZ06; assembly: GCF_050586345.1. Lineage (NCBI taxonomy): Bacteria > Pseudomonadati > Pseudomonadota > Alphaproteobacteria > Rhodobacterales > Paracoccaceae > Rhodovulum > Rhodovulum sp. DZ06. The sequence continues at coordinate 42,812 of NZ_JBOCEF010000010.1, read as the reverse complement.
ACCCGCGGCGCCGCGGGCATGGACCTGCGCCTGTGCGCCGAGGACCGCGGATCGGTCACCCTGGCGCCCGGCGCCCGCGCGATGCTGCCCACGGGCCTCGCCCTCGCGCTTCCCGACGGGGTCGAGGCGCAGGTGCGCCCGCGCTCCGGCCTCGCCGCCCGGCACGGGGTCACGGTGCTCAACGCGCCCGGCACCATCGACTGCGACTATCGCGGCGAGGTGAAGGTGATCCTGGTCAATCACGGCGACGCGCCCGTCACCTTCGCCCATGGCGACCGGATCGCGCAGATGGTGTTCGCCTCCTGCCTCCAGGCCGCCTGGGTCGAGGCCGAGGAGCTGGACGAAACCCGCCGCGGGATCGGCGGCTTCGGATCCACGGGGCAGGGCTGATGATCAGGCTTTCGCGCAAGACCATGCTGGCCATCGAGGCCGTGACCGACGTCGCCTACAACGCCCGCCCCAACCCGGTGCAGGCGCGCGACATCACCGAGCGCCAGGGCATCCCCCAGCGCTACCTTGAACAGGTCATGCAGCAACTGGTCCGCGCGGGCGTCCTGAAGGGCGTGCGCGGGCCGCGCGGCGGCTACACCCTGGCGCGCGAACGCCGCCGGGTGACCATGGGCGACGTGGTGCGCGTGGTCGCCGCCCTCGAGGCCGAGGGCGACGAGGAGGTCGCGGGCGGCGAGCTCGGCTCCAAGGTCGTGGCCCCGTTGTGGGAGGAGCTGCAGGGCGACCTGCTCTCGCGCCTCGACGCGGTGACCATGGAAGACCTCTGCCGCGAAGCCGCCGCGCGCGGCGTGCGCCGGGCCGACGAGGCCCGCGCCGATTTCGAAATCTGACCCCGCACCTGCGCGCCGGCGCGCCGCATGCGCCGCGATCCGCGCGAAAAGACCATTCCACGGGAGGGACCCTGATGAACGTCACGCCGCCGCGCGGCCGCATCTATGACGACGTCACCCAGACCATCGGCGGCACGCCGCTGGTGCGCCTGTCGCGCTTCGCCGAAGGCCGGGGCCTGGACGCCGAGATCTGCGGAAAGCTCGAATTCTTCAACCCCATCGCCTCGGTCAAGGACCGCATCGGCGTCGCGATGATCGACGCGCTGGAGGCGGAGGGCCGCCTGAAGCCCGGCGGCGCGATCATCGAGCCGACCTCGGGCAACACCGGCATCGCGCTGGCCTTCGCCTGCGCCGCGCGCGGCTACCGGCTGATCCTGTGCATGCCCGAAAGCATGTCGATCGAGCGGCGCAAGATGCTCGCCCTGCTGGGGGCCGAGCTGGAGCTGACCGACGCCGCCAAGGGCATGAAGGGCGCCATCGCCCGGGCCGAGCAGATGGCGGCCGAGATCCCCGGCGCGATCATCCCGCAGCAGTTCGAGAACCCCGCCAACCCCGCGATCCACGCCGCCACCACGGCCGAGGAGATCTGGGCCGACACCGGCGGGCAGGTCGACGTCTTCGTCTCGGGCGTCGGCACCGGCGGCACGCTGACCGGCACGGGGCGGGTGCTCAAGGCCCGCAACCCGGAGGTGAAGATCGTGGCGGTGGAGCCCGAGGACAGCCCGGTGCTGTCGGGCGGAGAGCCGGGGCCGCACAAGATCCAGGGCATCGGCGCGGGTTTCGTGCCCGGCATCCTCGACACCGGCCTGATCGACGAGGTGCTGACCATCGGCAACGAGTCGGCGCTGGAGACGGCGCGCGAGGTCGCGCGGGTCGAGGGGATCCCCGTCGGCATCTCCTCGGGCGCCGCGCTGGCCGCGGCGGCGGAGCTGGCCGAGCGGCCGGAGATGAAGGGCAAGCGCATCGTGGTGATCCTGCCCAGCTTCGCCGAGCGCTACCTGTCCACGACCCTGTTCGACGGGCTCTGAGGCCCGGGGGATCCAGGGAAACATGCCCGAACTCGCGATGGTGGAGGTGTTCGCCTGGCCGCTTCTGGCGGCCGGGTTCGCCTGGTTCTTCTTGGGCCGCCGCGCGGCGCTGGCCGCGGCCCCGGCGGCCTTCGCGCTGCTGGTCGCCGCGCTCTGGTTCGCCTCTCCGCCCGGCGGCGGCAACCGCGCGATGCTGGCCCGGATGGGCGAGGCCGCGCTCTGGGCCGTGGCCCTCGGCATCCCGGCCTTCTTCTATGCGCGCGTGGTCGCGAAGGCGCGCCGCGCGGCGCGAGAGAGGGACGAATGAGCTTTTCCGACGCCGAGCTGGAGCGTTACGCCCGCCACATCGTGCTGCGCGAGATCGGCGGCCCCGGGCAGAAGCGCCTGAAGGCCGCGAACGTGCTGGTGGTGGGGGCCGGGGGCCTCGGGGCCCCGGCGCTGATGTATCTCGCCGCCGCCGGGGTGGGGCGGATCGCCATCGCCGATGACGACGCGGTCTCGCTCTCCAACCTCCAGCGCCAGGTCATCCACGACACCGCCGCCATCGGCCGGCCCAAGGTCGACAGCGCCGCCGAGGCGCTGGCGCGAATCAACCCCGAGGTCGAGGTCGAGCGGATCGAGGCGCGGGTGACCGAAGACAACGCCGCCGCGCTGCTGGACGGGCGGACGCTGGCGCTCGACGGCACCGATTCCTTCGCCACGCGGCGGCTGGTGAACCGGGCCTGCGCCGCGGCGCGGGTCCCGCTGGTCTCGGCCGCGCTGGGGCAGTGGGAAGGCCAGCTTTCCGTCTTCGCGCCGTGGGAGGGCGGGCCCTGCTGGGAATGCGTGTTCCCCGAGGACCCGGCCCCCGGCCTCGTCCCGAACTGCGCCGAGGCGGGGGTGCTCGGCGCGCTGGCGGGCGCCATGGGCGCGCTGCAGGCGGCCGAGGCGGTCAAGCGCATCACCGGGGCGGGCGAGGGGCTGGTCGGGCGGCTGGCGCTGTTCGACCTGCTGGGCGCGGAGTACCGCACGATCAGGGTGAAAAAGCGCGACGGCTGCGCGTGTTGCGCGGCGGCGGGCCTGTAGCGCCCGGGCGGCGCGCCCCGCTGCGGGGCGGCAGGCGGGGGCGCAAACGTAAGGCGCGGCCGGATCGCTCCGGCCGCGCCTTGCTCCTCTGTCTGCGACCGGACGCTTCACGGGGCGTCCGGAAGGATCGACTCAACCCTAAGAAGAGCTGAATATTTTAGACGCAACCGTTGCGAAAATGATTGCTGCCAGTCCCAACTCAAAAATCGGACTGTCGATAAGCCAAGCGAACTGGTCGCCCGCGATCTGGTCGATCAACCCAGGTGGGGCGACGGACTTGCTGACCATGATGGCCTCCTGTCCGAGTGTCGCCGTGCGCCTATCTTATGATCGCGAATCTATACCCGCAACAACTTTGTTAACCTTTTAAGTCACGGCCTAAATGGAGGCTTCACCCCGCCTTTAACTGCCGTTCATTTCGCAATTTCGCGAGTTCGCGGGCAAGAAGTTCGGCCTCTTCTTCTTCCTTGAGGTGTTTCGCGGCTTTTGCTTTCGCGCGTTGGGCGCGCGTGTAGGAGGAAATCGCCGTCCACAGGAACAGGACCACGATCAACAGCATCACGCCGCCCCATAGGCGGGGGTCGGACAGGGCCGCCGAGGCCCAGGCGTCGAAACGCTCAAGCATCGTCGGTTCGGCATCGGGCGCATAGGCGTGGTCGATGTCGAGCGATTCGAGTTTGGAAATGGGCATGGTCTGCGAAGCCTCCGCGAAATTCATGTTTCGTTAACATGTCTTTCGCGGGGCCGCGAGTCAGATCGGCGTCGCCGGGTCGTGAAAGCGGGCGTGAACCGGGGCGAATCGGCGTCGCGGGGACCGCGGCGGCGCCCCGGTCCCCGCCCCGCGCCTCAGATCATCGAGGGGGTCACCTGGTCCGGCGGCCGGTGGCCGTCGGCGAAGGTCTTGATGTTGATGATGACCTTCTCGCCCATCTCGATCCGCCCTTCCTCGGTGGCCGAGCCCATGTGCGGCAGCAGCACCACGTTGGGCAGGCCCTTGAGCTTGGGGTTCACCGCCGGCTCGCGCTCGAACACGTCGAGGCCCGCGCCCGCGATGGCGCCCGACTGGATCTCGCGCGCCAGGGCGTTCTCGTCGATCACCTCGCCGCGCGAGGTGTTGACGATGATCGCGCCGGGCTTGAGCAGCTTCAGCCGCCGCGCGTTCAGCAGGTGGAAGGTGGCGGGCGTCGCCGGGCAGTTGACCGAGATGTAGTCCATCCGCGCCAGCATCTGGTCGATGCTCGCCCAGTAGGTCGCCTCGAGGCCCTCCTCGTGATGGCGGTGCAGGCGGCGGCGGTTGTGGTAGTGGATCTGCATCCCGAAGGCGCGGGCGCGGCGGGCGACGGCCTGGCCGATGCGGCCCATGCCGAGGATGCCGAGCCGCTTGCCGGTGATCCGGTGGCCCAGCAGCGCCATCGGCGACCAGCCGTCCCATTCGGGCGCGTCCATGACCGCGAGGCCCTCCTTCAGCCGCCGCGGGACGGCGAGCATCAGGGCCATGGTCATGTCGGCGGTGTCCTCGGTCAGCACCCCGGGGGTGTTGGTGACCATGATCCCCCGCTCGCGCGCCGTGGCGACGTCGATATGGTCGACGCCCGCGCCATAGTTCGCGATCAGGCGCAGGTTCTCGCCCGCCTGGGCGAGCATGCGCTGGTCGATCTTGTCGGTGACGGTCGGCACCAGCACGTCCGCGCGCTGGAGGGCGTCGACCAGCTGCGCCTCGGACATCTTCTCGTCCGACAGGTTCAGCTCCACGTCGAACAGCTCGCGCATCCGGGTTTCGACCGGCTCGGGCAGGCGGCGGGTGACGACGACGCGGGGTTTGGGCGCGGGCATGGGGTTCTCCTGCGTGGCGGCTCGTGCGATATGATTAGCCAAACCCGCGGGCCGGGTCCACGGGCGAGCAACATTATTGCGGAGACGTTTTCGATGGCGGGTGCGAAGCGGGGCGCGGGGCGGGCCGCGGCGGCCGGGGCGATGGTCTGCGCGGCGCTCGGGGCGGCGCTGTGCGCGGGCTTTCCCGGCGCGGCCTCGGCTGCGGGAGAGGCGGGCACGGGCCCCGTCACCGGCTTCCAGCTGCCGCGCTATGTCAGCGTTAAGGCGGACGAGGCCAACGTGCGCCGCGGCCCGTCCAACGACCACCGCATCGACTGGGTCTTCGTGCGCAAGGGCGTGCCGCTGCGGGTGGTGGGCGAGCACGGGCCGTGGCGGCGGGTCCAGGACGTGGACGACGTGACCGGCTGGGTCCACTCGATCCTGCTGTCGGGAACCCGCACCGCCATCGTCACCGCGCCGGAGAAAAGCGCCCTGCTGGCGCGGCCCGAGCTGGGGGCCGAGGCGCGGGCCGAGCTTCTGACCGGGGTGATCGTGCATCTCGAGGAATGCCGCGCCGTGTGGTGCCTGGCGGAGGTCGAGGGCCACGAGGGCTGGATCGCCAAGGGCGACCTCTGGGGCGTCGACGCCAACGAGATGTTCGACTGAGGGGGACTGGGATGGAGATCTGGTTCCTCGCGCCCGCGATCGCCGGGGCGGTCTACATGCTGCTGGCGCTGCAGCTCTGGGGCGGGGTTCCGCCGGTCTACGCGCGTCCGAAGGCGGGGGACGCGGCCGACGCGATGCTGCGCCGCGTGGTCCCCTGGGCGATGGGCATGGCCGCGTCGGTGATGCTGGGCGTGGTCTCGGGGCGGATCGAGGCGGCGCTCGCCGTGGGCTTCTGCGGTCTCTGCGCCGGGCTGGCGGCGCGGCGGCGGATGAGGGCCGAGACGCGCGGCCTGCGCGGCTGGGTGCTGTCGGCGCCTGTGATCGCGGCGATCCCCGCCGCGGCGCTGCGCAACCCGATGCTGGTCTTCGATGCCTGGACGGCGGGTGGCGCGGCGCTGGCGGCGGCGCTGATCCTGCTCTGACCCGAGCGCACAGGGCAGGGGCCGTGGCCCCCCTTGGCGCCCCGCTGGCCCCGCGGCGCCGTCAGCCCGCGGCGGCGCGCAGGCGGATGACGACCTCGACCTTGGCGATCTCCTGCCCCTCGGGCGGGGTCGGCAGGGCGGCGAAGCTGACCGAGCCCGCGGGGGCGTCCGTCAGGCGCGCATCGTCTTCCCAGTAATAGTGCGGGTGGTCTTCGATGCAGGTGTCGTAATGGGTCCGGGCGCCGTCGACGGTGATCTCGGACAGCAGCCCCGCGGCGGTGAAGGCGCGCAGGGTGTTGTAGACGGTCGCCAGCGACACCGGCTCCTCGCCGTCGCGGGACGCTTCGAACAGCGACTCCGCGGTGGCATGCCGGTTGCGGCCGTCGCCGACCAGCAGCATGGCCAGCGCGCGGCGCTGCCGCGTCGGGCGCAGCCCGCCCTGGGCCAGCCAGTCGCGCGCCCGGGCCTCGGCCATTGCGCCGGTTTCTGTCGAAAGAGGATCCATGAGCGACTGATTAGCGTTCCGGGCGTCCTTCGATCAACCCCTTTGTCCGTCCCCCGCGGCTGCAAGACGCTTGTCCCGCGCCATTTTCGCGCCGCAGCAATGGCCCCCGGCGCTTGCGCCCGCGCGCGGGCGGGTGATAGGGAGAGGCCGATTTGCAACCTGACAGCGCCGGCGGCCCAGGCCCCGTTTCCCAGCGGGACAGACGACCGGTCGGGGAGACCCATGACCGAACGACAGAACGCGTACGACTTCGAGGGGCTCATGCAGTGCGCCCGGGGCGAGCTTTTCGGGCCGGGCAACGCCCAGCTGCCCGCCCCGCCGATGCTGATGATGAACCGCATCACCCACATCTCGGCCGAGGGCGGCGCCCACGGCAAGGGCCAGGTGGTCGCCGAATATGACGTGAAGCCGGAGAACTGGTTCTTCGACTGCCACTTCATCGGCGACCCGGTGATGCCCGGGTGCCTCGGGGTCGACGCGCTGTGGCAGCTGACCGGGTTCTTCCTCGGCTGGCTCGGGATGCAGGGCAAGGGCCGCGCGCTCGGCGTGGGCGAGGTGAAGTTCACCGAGATGGTGACCCCCGCCAACAAGCTGATCCGCTACGAGGTGGACGTCAAACGCGTCATCGACCGGCGCCTGAAGATGGGCGTGGCCGACGGCAAGATGTTCGTCGACGACAAGCTCGCCTACACCACCACCGACATGCGCGTGGGCCTGTTCCAGGAGTGAACGGGCCCCACGGCTGCACCTGAAGACAAACGGAGGCGTCCCAATGCGTCGCGTCGTCATCACCGGCTTCGGCATCGTGTCCTCGATCGGCACCAACGCCAATGAAGTGCTCGCCTCGCTGCGCGAGGGCAAGTCCGGCATCTCCTTTGCGGGCGACTACAAGGAGCACGGCTTCCGCTCCCAGATCCACGGCATGCCGGACATCGATCCGTCGGCGGTGATCGACAAGCGCAACATGCGCTTCATGGGCGACGGCGCGGCCTACAACTTCATCGCGATGGAGCAGGCGATCGCCGACTCGGGGCTGGAGGAGAAAGACGTCTCCAACCCGCGCACCGGCATCGTCATGGGCTCGGGCGGCCCGTCCACCAAGCAGCTGTTCCAGGCGCACAAGATCGTGGTCGAGAAGGGCTCGCCCAAGCGGATGGGGCCGTTCATGGTCACCCGCGGCATGTCCTCGACCAACTCGGCCTGCCTCGCGACGCCCTTCAAGATCAAGGGCGTGAACTACTCCATCACCTCGGCCTGCTCGACCTCGGCCCACTGCATCGGCAACGGCGTGGAGCAGATCCAGTTCGGCAAGCAGGACATCGTCTTCGCCGGCGGCGGCGAGGAGCTGGACTGGACCCTGTCCTGCCTCTTCGACGCGATGGGCGCGATGTCCTCGAAGTACAATGACAGCCCGACCACCGCCTCGCGCGCCTTCGACGCGACCCGCGACGGGTTCGTGATCGCCGGCGGCGCGGGCGTGGTGGTGCTCGAGGAGCTCGAGCACGCCAAGGCCCGCGGCGCGAAGATCTACGCCGAGGTCACCGGCTACGGCGCCACCTCGGACGGGCATGACATGGTCGCGCCCTCGGGCGAAGGCGCGGTGCGCTGCATGCAGCTCGCCACCTCGACGCTGGGCGACCGCAAGGTCGACTACATCAACGCCCACGGCACCTCGACCCCCGCGGGCGACGTGACCGAGGTGAAGGCGGTGCGCGAGGTGTTCGGCGAGGATCACTGCCCGATCTCCTCGACCAAGTCGCTGACCGGCCATTCGCTGGGCGCGACGGGCGTGCAGGAGGCGATCTACTGCCTGCTGATGCTCCAGAACGACTTCATCGCCGCCTCGGCCAACATCACCGAGCTGGACCCGGAGATCCGCCCCGAGGAGATCGCGATGGAGCGGGTCGACAATGCCGGCCTCGACACCGTCATCTCCAACAGCTTCGGCTTCGGCGGCACCAACGCCACGCTGGCGCTGAGCCGTTACCACGGCTGAGGACGGGGACATGACCGGACTGGTTCAGGGCAAACGCGGCCTCATCATGGGCGTCGCGAACGACAAGTCGATCGCGTGGGGTTGCGCGCGCGTGCTCGCCGCGCAGGGGGCCGAGCTGGCCTTCACCTACCAGGGCGAGCAGTTCGGCAAGCGGGTCGCCCCGCTGGCCGAAAGCGTGGGCGCGGGCGACATGCTGATCCCCGCCGACGTGCAGGACGACGCCTCGCTCGACGCGGTGTTCGCGCGGATCGAGGAGAAATGGGGCAAGCTGGACTTCCTGGTCCACGCCATCGCCTATTCCGACAAGTCGGAGCTGACCGGGCGCTTCACCAACACCTCCCGGGCCAACTTCCTCAAGTCGCTCGACATCTCCTGCTACTCCTTCATCGACCTGGCGCGGCGCGCGGCGCCGCTGATGACCGATGGCGGCTCGATCCTGACGATGACCTATCTCGGGGCGCAGAAGGTGACGCCGAACTACAACGTCATGGGCGTGGCCAAGGCCGCGCTCGAAGCGTCGGTGCGCTATCTCGCCAACGATCTCGGGCCCGACGGGATCCGCGTCAACGCGGTGTCGCCGGGGCCGATGCGGACCCTCGCCGGCTCGGCCATCGGCGGCGCGCGCAAGGTCTACAAGGAGACCGAGCAGAACGCGCCGATGCAGAAGAACGCCGATCTCGACCACGTGGGCGGGACCGCGGCCTGGCTGTGCTCGGATTACGGGGCCTCGACCACGGGCGAGGTGATCTTCGTCGATGGCGGCTACCACGCCCTCGGGATGCGGCGCCCCGAGAACCTTTGATGCGATGCAGCGCGGCGGCCCCTCGGCCGCCGCAACTGTGAAGGGCGGATTTTCGCCGCGTTCTCCGTGGGTTCATGGGGAGGGCGCCGGGGGCGTGCTGCGGCGCAGCGGCTCGACAGACAGCTAAGAATCTAGTAAGAGTTTCCGCGTGTGGGCCCGCGTCGCGCGTTCGGGCCCGGCCATGCGCCTGTGGGATGGCGCGCCGGCCGAACGATTTTGCGCGGGATTTTTGGGTGGTGAAACGCATGACGAATTCGACCGCAGCGCGCCTGTGCGCCGCAGCCGCGATCCTTTTTGGGGCCTCGACCTCGGCCCAGGCCATCACGGCCGGGTTCAGCGGCGCCTTCGGCGACGATAACGACAAGGTCGTGATCGAGTTCGGCGTGGGCGTCGGCGGCGCCGACGTGGAGCTGCGCAACTGGGGCTATGGCGGCGGGTCCTTCACCGCGGACGAGCTGAACGGCGTGGCCGGGTCGACCACCGCGGCCATCGGCGCCGGCAATTTCGACGGCATGCTGACGCTGTTCGATTCCGCCGGGAACGTGATCTATTCCAACGACAACACCGCCTACCGCCCCTCGACCGGCGGCGTGCTGACCTACCTGTCGGTGCCGACGGCCTATTCCGAATCGCTCGGTTTCGCCTATGCGCGCTACCAGGACCCGGAGATCCGCCAGACCCTGGACGCGGGCGTCTACACGCTGGTGCTGTCCCAGTACTACAACGTCAGCGAAGGCGGCGGCCCCCAGGGCGACTACCGCTATGACGGCGGGACCTACACCAACCCGAACTACACCACCCAGTCGCCGCGCGATTTCAACACGCGCTGCACCACCGGCTTCTTCTGCGACGTGGTCGCCTATGACGCGAACACCGGCTACAACCGCGCCGAGGAATGGCTGGTGGAGCTGGCGGGCGTGCAGTACGCGACCCTGATCGCCGAGGACAACCCGACGCCGACCACGATCCCGGTGCCGGCCGCGGCCCCGCTGCTGCTGGGCGGCCTGGCGGCACTGGGCGCGGTGGCGGCCAACCGGACGCGCCGCGCGCGCTGACGGCGGCGCCGCGCCCGCAGGCGCGGGACGGACGAGAGATGCAAAGACCGGCGGCCCCTCGGGGCCGCCGGTTTTCGTTTGCGGGGGCGGTGGGCGCGGGGGGGGGGGGGGGGGGGGGGGGGCCGGGGGGGGGCGTGCGTCCCTCGGGGGCGTCGAGCCCCCTCGGCCCGGCGTCGCCCGGGGGCGACGCGCGCGCCGCGGCGGGCCGGGCGCGGGGGGGGGCGGGGCCGGGGGGGCGAAGGCAGGGGCAGGGCGTGCGTGGGCGGCGGCTCAGCCCGCGGCGGCCTCGGCCGCCTTCTCGGCGCGCTTGCGGGCCAGCCGCTCGCGCCAGGCGTTGAACAGCCCCGCGGCCACCACCACCACCGCGCCGATCACGGTCCAGGCGTCGACGCTTTCCCCGAACAGCAGGATGCCGATCATGCTGACCAGCACCAGCTGCAGGTAGGTGATCGGCTGCACCACCACGGCCGAGGCGAGCTCGAACGCGCGGATCAGGAAGTAGTGCCCCGACATGCCGGTGACGCACAGGAGCGCCATCCAGGCCCAGTCCGAGGGCGTGAGCATGGTCGCCTGCCACACCCCCACCAGGGTGATCGCCGCCGCGCCCGCGACGCCGGTGTAGAAGAAGCTCGTCTCCGCCCCGTCATAGCGGCCCGCAAGGCGGGTCAGCAGGCCGTAGACGCCGATGCCGATGCCGCCGCCGATGGCCCAGAACACGTTGTGGTCCAGCTCGATCATCCCCGGGCGCAGGATCATCAGGATGCCGCAGAACCCCGCGGTGATCGCCAGCCAGCGCCGCCAGCCCACGGGTTCTCCCAGCACGGGGACCGAGAGGGCGGCGACCAGCAGCGGCGCGGCGGCCATGATCGCGTGGGTATGCGCCAACCCGAACCGGGCGAAGGCGGTGATCGCCAGCACCACCTGGAAGGCCAGCAGCGCCCCGCGGGCGATCTGCAGCCAGGGGTGTTGCGTCTTCGCCACCGCCCGCACCCCGCCGGTGCGCCGCGCCGACAGCGCCAGCACGAACACCGCGAAGGCCCAGTAGCGCAGGGTCACGATCCAGATCGGGGGGTATTCGCTGGCGAGGTGCTTCGAGATGCCGTCCTGCGCGGCGAAGATCACCACCGCGACCACCGCGAAGAAGATGCCCTGCTCGACCGGCGTCTTGGGAAGGGCGGGAAGGCGGAGGCGGCCCGTGGCCGACGGGACGGACATGGGAAGGCTCCCGAAGGGTTGAAATGGCGTGGAAACGGGACTCGCCCGCGACCGGAAGGCTAACCGATAAGGCTGCCTGCGTAAACTGTGCACATGCGAAGAAATGTGCGGATGCAGCGCGCGGCGGCGGGGTCAGAGGAACCCGGCGGCGACCTCCTCGAGCTGGTCGACGGCCGCGCCCCAGCCCTCTTCGAACCCCATCGCCGCGTGGCGGTCCCGATCGGCGGCCGAGGCGTGCAGCACCCGCACGGCATAGAGCGTGCCCGGACCGTCGGCGGTCATCGCGATCTCGGCGGTCATCGGCAGCGCCGGCGCGGCGGGGCGGAAGCCGGGGCCGAGCGCGGTGGTGAACACGAGGCGCGAGCAGGGCGCGGCCTCGAGGATGCAGCCCGCGTTCTCCTGCCGCTCGCCCCCGGGGCCGTGGAGCACGGTCACGAAGGCGCCGCCGGGATGCAGCTCCAGCGCCGTCACCTCGGCCCGCCAGGGGCGCGGGGCGAACCAGCGCGACACCGCCCCGGCCGAGGACCAGGCCGCCCAGACGGCGTGGACGGGCGGGGCGAGGCGGCGGGAGAGGGCGAGGTCGGCGTCGTCGGACATGGGGGCCTCCGGGAAGTCGCTGCGCACGCCCCCAAGCCTGCGGGCGCGGGGGCGGGGCGGTCAACCTCGGGCCGTCAGGCGCCGTCCGGGGCGTGGCGGATGGTGTTGAAGCCTTCCTCGGCGGCCGGGGGGGTGAAATGGCGGGTGATCTCGTGGAACTGCGCCTCGGTCGCGGCGAAGGCGTGGTCCCCGGCGGCGTTGCGGGCGCGCAGGCGGGCGAGGCAGACCTCGTCCGGCACGTCGAGGACATGCAGCGCGTGGGCGCAGCCCGCCTCGTCCACGATGCCGCGCATCCAGGCCCGGGTCCGCGGCGTGTTGGCGGGGAAGTCGAGCGCCACGCTCACCCCCGCCCGCAGCAGCGCCACGACATGCGGCCCCATCGCGGCGCGCAGGCGGGCGGAGCGGCGCACGTAGTCGGCGACGCTTGTCAGCTCTCCGGCATGAAGGGCGGCGAGCCAGTCATCCTCGGCGATCACCACCGCGCCATCGGCGGCGAGGCGGGCGCAGAGGGTGGATTTCCCGGCGGCGATCTTGCCGCACATCATGTGCAGCACGGGTTGAACGGTCGTCACGGCGGGCTCCTCTCGGCGCGCGGGGGAAGCGCCGCTGATAGGCCGCGCGCGCGCATCGGCGCAAGTGCGCGCGCCTGCACGAGCGCGTGAGAGCGCCGCGGCCCCCGAAACGCAAAAGGGCCCCGGCGTCGCCGGGGCCCCTTCATCATCGCGATCCGGGCGTGGATCAGGCGATTTCCTGGCCGGTGGCCTGGTCCACGACCTTCATCGACAGGCGCACCTTGCCGCGATCGTCGAAGCCCAGCAGCTTGACCTTCACTTCCTGGCCTTCCTTGACCAGGTCGCGCGGGTTGGCGCCGCGCTCGTTGGTCATCTGGGAGACGTGGACGAGGCCGTCGCGCTTGCCGAAGAAGTTCACGAAGGCGCCGAAGTCCATGATCTTCACGACCTTGCCGGTGTAGACCTTGCCCTGCTCGGGCTCGGCCACGATCGAGTTGATCAGCTCGCGCGCCTTCTCGATGCAGGCCGCGTCCGGCGAGGCCAGCTTGATCAGGCCGTCGTCGTTGATGTCGACCTTGGCGCCCGACTCCTCGACGATGCCGCGGATGACCTTGCCGCCCGAGCCGATCACTTCGCGGATCTTGTCGGGGTTGATCTGCATGGTCTCGATGCGCGGGGCATGGGCCGAGAATTCCTGGCGGCCGGCGGTCAGCGCCTTGGCCATCTCGCCCAGGATGTGCAGACGGCCGTCCTTGGCCTGGGCCAGAGCCTGCTTCATGATCTCGGGGGTGATGCCCGCGACCTTGATGTCCATCTGCAGCGAGGTGACGCCCGCCTCGGTGCCCGCGACCTTGAAGTCCATGTCGCCGAGGTGATCCTCGTCGCCCAGGATGTCGGTCAGGACCGCGAACTGGCCGTCATCCTGCAGGATCAGGCCCATGGCGACGCCGGCCACCGGGGCCTTCAGCGGCACGCCCGCATCCATCATCGCCAGCGAGGAGCCGCAGACGGTGGCCATGGAGGACGAGCCGTTGGACTCGGTGATCTCGGACACCAGGCGGATGGTGTAGGGGAAGTCGGTGGCGGCGGGCAGGACGGCCTGCAGCGCGCGCCACGCCAGCTTGCCGTGGCCCACTTCGCGGCGTCCCGGAGGGCCCATGCGGCCCGCTTCGCCGACCGAGTAGGGCGGGAAGTTGTAGTGCAGCAGGAACCGCTCGCGCCATTCGCCTTCGAGCGCGTCGATGATCTGCTCGTCATCGCCGGTGCCGAGGGTGGTGACCACCAGGCCCTGGGTCTCGCCGCGGGTGAACAGGGACGAGCCGTGGGTGCGCGGCAGGACCGACACTTCCGACACGATCGGGCGCACGGTCGCGAGGTCGCGGCCGTCGATGCGCTTGCCGGTGGCGATCACGTCGCCGCGCAGCACTTCGGACTCCAGCGCCTTGAAGCAGGACTTCAGGGCCTTCTCGTCCTCGCGCTGCTCCTCCGTCAGGGCGGCGGCGATGGCGTCGCGCGCGGCGGCCACGGCGGCCTGGCGCTCCAGCTTGTCGCGGATCGCGAAGGCGGCGCGCATCTGCTCGACGCCCGCTTCCTTGACGGCGGCGTAGAGGGCCGAGTTGTCCGGAACGTCGAACTCGAACGGCTCCTTCGCCGCCTCTTCCGCGAGACCGATGATCATGTCGATCACCGGCTGCATCTGGGCGTGGCCGAAGGTGACGGCGCCGAGCATCTCTTCCTCGGAGAGCTCATAGGCCTCCGATTCCACCATCATCACCGCGTCCTTGGTGCCGGCGACGACGAGGTTCAGCTTCTGCTCGGGGTTCTCGCAGAGCTTCTGCATGTCGGCGACGTCGGGGTTCAGGACGTATTCGCCGTCCACGTAGCCCACGCGCGCGGCGCCGATCGGGCCGAGGAACGGCGCGCCGGAGATGGTCAGCGCGGCCGAGGCGGCGACCATGGCGACGATGTCGGGATCGTTCTCGAGGTCATGGGACAGAACGGTGCAGACCACCTGGGTCTCGTTCTGGAAGCCCTTGACGAAGAGCGGGCGGATCGGCCGGTCGATGAGGCGCGAGGTCAGCGTCTCTTTTTCGGTCGGGCGCGCCTCACGCTTGAAGAAGCCGCCGGGGATCTTGCCCGCGGCGTAGTACTTCTCCTGATAGTGGACGGTGAGCGGGAAGAAGTCGAGGCCCGGCTTGGGGGCCTTCTGGAAGGTCACGGCGGCCAGCACCGAGGTCTCGCCATAGGTGGCGATGACGGCGCCGTCGGCCTGGCGGGCGACGCGGCCCGTTTCCAGCGTCAGCTCGCGGCCGCCCCACTGGATGGATTTCTTGACGATGTCGAACATGCGTTTTCCCTTTCGGCACGGACGGGCCCCCTGGCCTCGGCCGCGTGTCGCGTCTCTCGCCGGAGACGGGCCCCTGATGCGTATCGCCTTGGCTTCAACCCCGGGGCCGGGGGGAGGAAACGCTGCGGTCGTGCGGCCGGGCGCCCTTTCGGGGCGGGAGCCGGCCTGGTCGGCGCGCCGCCCCTCGGGGGCGGGGCGCGGCGGGGGCGGACCCCCGGGTGTGCGGCGGGCTGGGCCCGGCGCGGCCGGGGGGCGTCAGCGGCCCCCCGAAACGTGGGCGGGGGCGCGTCCGGTGTCGGACGCGCCCCCGCGGGACGGATCAGCGGCGGATGCCGAGCTTGGTGATGATGGTCTTGTACCGGGCCTCGTCGCGGGCCTTGACGTAATCCAGCAGCTTGCGGCGCTGGGCGACCATCTTCAGCAGCCCGCGGCGGCTGTGGTTGTCCTTCTTGTGGCTCTTGAAGTGCTCGGTCAGGTTCGTGATCCGCTCGGTCAGGATCGCGATCTGCACTTCGGGGGAACCGGTGTCGCCGTCTTTGGTCGCGTGCTCTTTGATGAGCGCTTCCTTGCGTTCGGCAGTGATCGACATCGGGGGCCTCCTTCGGCTTGGGTGTTGAAGACGCGCCGCCAGGGCGCGCGCGCAGCGCGGCCGGGCCGGGATGTCGTCCAGCACGGTCGCAGGGCGCGAAGGCGTCATATGCACGGGATCGGGGGGGATGAAAAGCAAAAACCGCCCCGGCGGGCGGTTCTTCGGCAAAGGAAAACGCCGCGCCCGGGGTCGGGGCGCGGCGTGGTCCGTTTCAGCGCTGGCGCGGCCCGATCAGGCGCGCTTGCGGCGGCTCGCCACCGCGAACCCGGCGAGGCCCGCCAGCATCAGCGGCATCGCGGCCGGGACCGGGACGACCGCGCCGCGCAGGCCGTCATTGCCGTAGGTGATGTTGTCGATCATCACCCAGTCGCCGCAGATCTCGACGCCGGTGTCGCAGACGCCGCCGGCGCCGATCGCGTTCACGAAGGTGTCGGTCAGGGTCACGTAGGCCATGTTCTCGGCGTAGATGCCGTAGAACTGGCCGTCGGACACCTCGCCGATCGCCACGTAGCCGATCTCCAGCTCCTCGAGCAGGTTGTCGTCCGAGTCGTAGGCGCGCAGGATCCAGTTCGCGTCGTTCGCGCCGAAGTTGAACCCGAACGTGTTCATGGTGGTCGCGAAATCGAACCGGAACTCGTTGGTGTAATTCGGCTGGAAGTCCTGGTACTCGCCCGTCGCCTGGTTGACGACGCGCTTGGCCCAGTTCTGCATCGAGACGCCCGAGACGTTGAAGTCCTCGGGGCCGGTGTAGTCGACGAAGGTGAAGTCCGTCGGGTCGACCGGGTTGTAGGCTTTCACCAGCGTGACTTCAGGCGTGAAGTACAGCGCCGAGGCGGCCCCGCCGTTCAGCGTGTCCGAACCGGAAATGGTCAGGTCGCCGATGGTCTGGGACGTGCGCGCGCCCACGCGCGGGTCGATGTAGTTCGGATTGGACCCCGGCGGATCGCCCGGGTTCGTGCTGGCCGGGAAGGACGTCGGAAAAACATCCGTCGCCACCGATTCGAAATCGACGACGGTCCCGTTCAGAATCGCATCGTTCGGCACGCCATAGCCGACGATCGGACTCGCCGCAGACGTTCCCGCGATCAGGAGGCCGCCAACCACCCCAAAGATGGCAGTCCTGTAAAAGGTCATAGAGTGTCCTTTCCCCAAAATTGGGCTCAATGCCTGTGCAGTATGACTCTGGCGTTCCGCGAAAGTCAACGAGAGGGCGCCGCGGTGCAGCGGATTCTGCACGGTTCCTTTACGAATGATCCGGCGCGGTCCGGGCCGGAAACACGCGCACCGGATGGATGCGCCCGGCGCGCAGCGTGCCGATGGCGACCGGTTCCCCGTCGTGAGAGGCCCAGACCGCGTCCTCATCCGCCCCTTCGGCCGTTTCATCGCGCGGATCGTCCCCCGCGCCCGCCGCCGTCGCGGCCACGTCCCGCCCCTGCCGCAGGCGCGCCGCCGCGTCCGCGTCGACCCGGTGCTCCTGCAGGTCATGCAGCCCCGCGGCGACCGGCAGAAGCCGCGCTTTCGGGTCCCGCGATTCGCGCAGGGTCTCCAGCTCCTCCCAGCTCAGGCAGTCCGACAGCTCGAACGGCCCCGACCAGATTCGCCGCAGCGCGGTGACATGCCCGAGGCAGCCGAGCGCGTCCCCGAGGTCCCGCGCGATGGAGCGCACGTAGCCGCCCTTGCCGCAGACCAGCTCGAATGCGGCATGGTCGGCGTCCGGCATGTCCAGCAGCTCCAGCTTCTCGACCCAGAGGGGGCGGGATTTCAGCGCCACCGCCTCGCCCGCGCGGGCGAGGTCATAGGCCCGCCTGCCGTCGACCTTGATCGCGGAATAGGCGGGGGGGACCTGCTCGATCTCGCCGGTGAAGCGGGGCAGGGCGGCGCGGATCTCGTCCCCGGTCGGGCGCAGGTCCGACGTCTCCACCACCTCGCCCTCCAGGTCGTCGGTCGAGGTCCGCCCGCCCCAGCGCACGGTGAAGCGATACGCCTTCAGCGCGTCGGTGACGTAAGGCACGGTCTTGGTCGCCTCGCCCAGGGCGACGGCGACCACGCCGGTGGCAAGCGGGTCGAGCGTGCCCGAATGCCCCGCCTTCTGCGCCTTCAGCCCCCAGCGGGCCTTGGCGACGACCTGGGTCGAGGTGACGTGGAGCGGTTTGTCCACCAGCAGCCACCCGTCGACCGGGTCGCCCTTCTTGCGCCGCGCCATCTCATGCCTCCGCCAATGTCAGGCGACGCCGAACCTCGTCCGCGCCGCTTCGAGCGCGTGGTCATACAATTCGCGGTCGCGCGGGTAAATGGCGTCGATGGCGGCGCGGCGGGCGGGGGTCAGCACCGCGTCGCGCGGCGCCGGGCGCGGCGCGGCGTTGCGCACCGGCACCCGGGCGAGGATCTCGCGGATCTCGGGGATCGCGGGTTCCAGCAGGTCGCCCACCATCTTCTCCGCCGCCGGCACCGGGATGCGCAGCAGCCGCAGCGCCCGCGCCCGGTGCAGCCGCGCCGCCTGCGGGCGCCAGTGCGGGTTCAGCTTCATCGCGCCGGGGGCCCTGGCGATCGAGGCCGCCGCCTCCTCGATCAGCGCGTCGAACACCGCGCCATGCGCCTCGACGTCGTCCGGGTCCGCGTGGACCGGCGCGCCGCGGGCCCCGAGCCGCTCGCGCAGCCAGGGGAAGGCGCGGTCCGAATGCACCTTGTCGAAATAGAGCGACAGCAGCCGGTCCGCCGGGTCGCGCACCAGCACGAAGCCGTAGGGCGAGGCCGCGACCTGGAGCGGCGTGACATGGACCGCGCGCAACAGGTCCCGGTCCTGGGTGCGGTGGATGTCGAGCGGGTGCGGATGCGGGCGCGGGTTGTCCAGCAGCCACAGCAGGTTCTTGAGCCAGGTGCAGCCGCACTTGGCGATCGGCAGCGCGTAGACCGGCGCGCGGCGGGCGGTCAGCAGCAGCGCGGGCAGGTCGCGCGGCAGGTCGGCGGCGCTGGCGCGCCGGTCCTGCGCGGGGGGCGGCCCCTCGGGCGGGGCGGCGGCGGGGGCCGGGGCCTCGCCGCGCAGGCCCCGCAGCGCGGCGGCGATGGCGGCGAGGCCGGGGACCTGCATCTCCGACGCCTCGGGCGTCGCGGCGGCCATGCGGACGGCGTCGGAGCCGAGCGCCTCCTGCAACGGCGAGGGGCGGAGCCCGGCGTCGAACGGGGGCGCGGGGCGGGCGGAATGGGTCATGCGGTCGGGCCTCCGGGCTCAGCCGACGACCCGCGGCGCAGGGCAGGGGGGCGCGCCCCCGGCCCGCGCATCCGCACGGCCGTCGTCAGTCGTCTTTCGTCCCCTCGGGCGAGGACGCCCCGTCGCTCCCGTCCCGGCCTTCGACATCGGCGCGCACCACGTCGGAATTCAGCAGGCGCCGCGCTTCGTCCATCCGGTCATACGCATCATCGCGAATGAAGCTAAGATCCGGTGAATACTTCAGCCGCACCTCCTTCGCGATGGCGCGGCGCAGCTCGCCCTTGTTGCGCTTGAGGGCGGCGAGAGCCTCCTCCGCCTCGAAGCCGCCGAGCGGCAGCACGAAGGCGGTGGCGTTGCGCAGGTCGGGCGACACGCGCACCTCGGACACGGTGATCGACAGGCGCGCAAGCGTGTCGTCATGGATGTCGCCGCGCAGCAGCGCGCCGGAAAGCGCGCGCCGGATCTCCTCGCCCACTTTCAACTGGCGCTGGGACGGGCCGGAGGCGCCGCCGAACTTGTTCTTGCCCATCTCGGTCGTTCCCTGGGAGTGAATGGGAACGGGCCGCCCGTCGCCGGGCGGCCCGCGTGATCGTTTCGCCGTCCGGGCGGATCAGAGCGTGCGCTCGATCTCCTCGGTGGTGAAGATCTCGATGACGTCGCCGGGGCGGATGTCGTCGTAGTTCTCGAAGGCCATGCCGCATTCCTGGCCCATGCGCACCTCGGACACCTCGTCCTTGAAGCGCTTGAGCGTCTTGAGCTTGCCCTCGTGGATCACGACGTCGTCGCGCAGCAGGCGGACGCCCGCGGCACGGCGCGCCACGCCGTCGGAGACCTCGCAGCCCGCGACCTTGCCGACGCCGGTGACCTTGAAGACCTCCTTGATCTTCGCGTAGCCGATGAAGGTTTCGCGGACCTCGGGGCTCAGCAGGCCGGCGGCCGCCGACTTCACGTCGTCCACCAGGTCGTAGATCACCGAGTAGTACCGGATCTCCACGCCCTTCTGGTTGGCCGATTCGCGGGCCGGGGCGTTGGCGCGGACGTTGAAGCCGATGATCGGGGCCTTGGAGGCCTCGGCCAGCGTGACGTCCGATTCGGTGATCGCGCCGACGCCGGAGTGGAGCACGCGGACCCGCACCTCGTCGTTGCCGATCTTCTCCATCGCCTGGACGATCGCCTCGTTCGAGCCCTGCACGTCCGCCTTCACGACGATCGGCAGCTCGGACACGTTCTCGTCCGCCTTGGCCTGGGCCAGCAGCTGGTCGAGCGTGGTCCGGGACCCCGCGGCGGCCTGCTTTTCCTTGGCCTTGCGCTGGCGGTACTCGGCGATCTCGCGGGCGCGGCCCTCGCTCTCGACGACGTTCAGAACGTCGCCGGCCTCGGGCGTGCCCTGCAGGCCGAGAACCTCGACCGGAACCGACGGGCCCGCTTCTTCCACGCGCTCGCCCTGGTCGTTGACCAGCGCGCGCACGCGGCCCCACTGCTCGCCCACGACGAAGATGTCGCCGCGCTTGAGGGTGCCGCGCTGCACCAGCACGGTGGCCACGGGGCCGCGGCCGACATCCAGCTTCGCCTCGATCACGGCGCCCTCGGCGGCGCGGTCGGGGTTGGCCTTAAGCTCCAGCAGCTCCGCCTGCATCGCGATGTTCTCGAGCAGAAGATCGAGGCCCTGGCCGGTCTTGGCCGACACCTCGACGTCGAGCACGTCGCCCGACATCTCCTCCACGATCACCTCGTGCTGCAGCAGCTCGGTGCGGACCTTGTTCGGGTCGGCGGCCGGCTTGTCGCACTTGTTGATCGCCACGATCATCGGCACGTTCGCCGCTTTCGCGTGGTGGATCGCCTCGATCGTCTGCGGCATCACCGAATCGTCGGCGGCCACGACCAGCACGACGACGTCCGTCACCTGCGCGCCGCGGGCGCGCATCGAGGTGAAGGCGGCGTGGCCGGGAGTGTCGAGGAAGGTCACCAGCGCGCCGCCCTCGGTCTTCACCTGGTAGGCGCCGATATGCTGGGTGATCCCGCCCGCCTCGCCGGCGACGACGTTGGCCTTGCGCAGGGCGTCGAGGACCGAGGTCTTGCCGTGGTCCACGTGGCCCATGATCGTCACCACCGGGGCGCGGGGCTTGAGGTCCTCGGGCTTGTCCTCGGTGGTCTCGATGACGTTCTCGACATCCGATTCGGAGACGCGCACGACGCGGTGGCCGAACTCCTCGACCACCAGCTCGGCGGTTTCGGAGTCGAGCGTGTCGTTGATGGTGACCATCATGCCGCTCTTGAACAGGGCCTTCACCACCTCGGCGGCGCGCTCGGCCATGCGGTTGGCGAGCTCCTGCACCGTGATCGCGTCGGGCACGTTCACGTCGCGCGTCACCTTCTCTCGCGGCTCCTGGTTGCCGCCCGACTTGCGCCGGTCACGCTCCGCACGGCGGCGCATGGAGGCCATGGACCGCTGGCGGCCGCCCTCGTCGCCGGAGGTGGCGCGCGAGATGGTCAGCTTGCCGGTGCGCCGGCCGCCGCCGCCGCCCGGGCCGCGATCGTTGCGGCCGGTGCGCGGCTTGCGGTCGTCGGCGGCCGGGGCCGCCGCGGGACGGCGGCGCGCGGCGCGGTCGTCGCCCGCGCCCGGCTCGGGCGGGGCGAGGGTCGGGTCGGCGGCGTCGGAGCGCGGGGAGGCGGCGGGACGCGCACGCTTCTCACGCGCGGCCTCGGCGGCCTTCTTGCGCTTCTCCTCCTCGGCGCGCTGGGCCGCTTCGGCCTCCTCGCGCTCGCGGCGGATCTGCGCCTCCTTCTCCTTGCGCTCGCGCTCTTCCTTCTCGGTGCGCAGGCGCTCCAGCTCGTCGGCGCGGGCCTTGGCCTCGGCCTCCTCGCGGGCGCGGCGGGCGCCCTCGGACCGCTTGGCCAGCTCGAGCGCGCGCTTGCGGCGCTCGACTTCCTCGCGGCTCAGGTTCTGGTTGGCGCCGCCCGCGGCGGCGGCGCGGCCGCGGCCGCCCGCAGCGCCGCGCCCGGCGGGCGCGCCGCGGCCGCCCGCGGCCGGTTTCTCGGCGCGCGCGGGACGGGCGGGTTTCTCGGCGGCGGGGGCGGGGGCGGGCTTCGCCGCCTCGGCCTCGGCCTTCGCCTTCTTCACGTCCGCGGCGCGGGCGATGATCCTGGGCCCGGGCGCAGCCGGGGCGGCGGGCGCCGCCGGGGCGGGCTCGGGCTTCGCCTCGACCTTGGGTTCGGGCGCCTTTTCAGGGGCCGACTCGGCCGCGGGGGCCGGCGCAGCCTCGGGCGCGGGGGCCGCGGGGGCCTCCGGCGCGGCGGCTGCGGGGGCGTCGCCCTCGGCCGCCTCGGCGCGCGATTTCTCGGCCGCGGCCTTCTCGGCCGCCGCGTCCGCGGCCTTCTGGGCCGCGATCAGGCGCGCGCGGCGCTCGGCTTCCTCGCGGGAAACCGGGCTCAGCACCTTGCCCTTGGGGGCGCGGCGCTGCGGCGCCTGGGCCGCCTCTTCGCGGCGCTCGCCCTCGGCGGGGCGCGCCGCAGGGGCGGCCGCCGCGGGTTTCGGCGTCGCGACGCGCCGACGCTTCTGTTCGACCACCACCGTCTTGGTGCGGCCGTGACTGAAGCTCTGGCGCACCCGGGTCGGACCCCCGCCGCCGCCGCCTCGGCCGCCGCGCTGGTTTCCGCCGGATTTGTTGTCGCCGTCCGTATCGCTCATATACCGTTCCTCACCCCGATCCCTTCGGGGTCCGCATCATTCCGCGCGTCATCCGCCGCACAAGGCCTGAAACCGGAGAGCCGGTTCACCTCGCGCAACACGCGCCGGGTCGCGCCGCCTTCGTCCAGAGCGGCGTGTATCACAAATTCCCGGCCGAAAGCCAAACCCAATTCCTCGCTTGTGAGGCAACGGATGATCGTTGCGTCCCCAGCGAGGCCTCTGAGCCTTGCCTGGCCCTGGTCCGAGCCGTCCGAGGCGGCGACGAGCGCGCCCACGGGGCCCTGTTTCAGCCGGGCCTTTACCTTTTCGAACCCGGTGACTGCAAGTCCCGCCTTGCGGGCCATCGCCACCGCGTCCACCGCCCGCCGGGTCAGCAGGCGCTCCGTCAGATCAACCAGATCCTCGGGAACCACCGCCTGCGCCCTGGCGGCGCGGGAGAAGAGGCGTTTCTTCGCCGCAGTCTCCAGCGCCTCGCGCGAAGCGGTCACCCAGATCCCCCGTCCCGGCAGCTTCTCCGCCAGGTCGGGGGTGACGACGCCGTCGGGCGACAGCACGAAGCGGATCATCGGTTCGGTGGGACCGCTCTCGCCGCTGACGATGCAGCGCCGCTCGGGCTCGTCCCTGTCCTTCGTCCGTCCGCCTCGGGCCATGTGCCGTCCGTCCACGCCGTCCATTCGTCATCCGCCCCGAAAAGCCGGGGGCGGGGCGGCGTCCGGGACCCCTTGCGGGGGCCCGGAAACCGGTCAGCCGCGCGGGGTCTCTTCCGCGTCGGAATCATCCTCTTCGGCCGCGGCCTCGCCGAGATCGGCGAGCGCATCGGCCGCGTCGTCGTCGGCCGGGGCGGCGGAGGTTCCGAACACCTCGTCGGCCAGGGCGCCGCCGTCGGCATACGCCTCTTCGCGGTCCTCGCCCTCTTCGCCCTCGAGATAGCCCTCTTCCTCTTCGCCCTCGAACACCACCTCGGACGGATCGACCAGGCCGACGATGACGCGGGCGGTCATGATCAGGCTCTGGGCCTCGTCCAGGGACATGTCGAAGGCCTCGAGCAGGCCGTCTTCCTTGATCCGCTTGCCCTCGAGCTGGGTCCAGCCGCCGGCCAGCTCCCAGTCCGCGCAGGTGGCGAAATCGTGGAGGGTCAGCACGCCGTCCTTGGCCAGGGCCAGGATCATCTGCGGGGTCAGGCCCTCGAACTCGATCAGGTCGGCCTCGGCCCCGAGGGCCTTCGCCTCCTCCAGCGCCTTGGCGTTCATCTCGTCGAGCGATTCGCGGGCGCGGGCCTGAAGGTCCTCGGCGATGTCCCCGTCGACGCCGTCGATGGCCATCAGCTCGTCGGCCTCGACATAGGCGACTTCCTCGAGGGTGGTGAAGCCTTCCGACACCAGCAGCTGCGCGACCATCTCGTCGACATTCATGGTGTCCATGAACATCTTCGAACGCTCGGCGAACTCGGCCTGGCGGCGGGCGGATTCCTCTTCCTCGGTCAGGATGTCGATGTCCCAGCCGGTCAGCTGCGAGGCGAGGCGCACGTTCTGGCCGCGGCGGCCGATGGCGAGCGAGAGCTGCTCGTCCGGCACCACGACCTCGATGCGGCGGGCGTCCTCGTCCATGACGACCTTGGCGACTTCCGCGGGCTGCAGCGCGTTGACGATGAAGGTCGCCGCGTCCTCGTTCCACGGGATGATGTCGATCTTCTCGCCGCCCAGCTCCTGCACCACGGCCTGGACGCGGGAGCCGCGCATGCCGACGCAGGCGCCGACCGGGTCGATGGCGCCGTCATAGGAGATGACGGCGATCTTGGCGCGCGAGCCGGGATCGCGGGCCACGCCCTTGATCTCGATGACGCCGTCGTAGATCTCCGGCACTTCCATCTTGAACAGCTCGGCCATGAATTCCGGCGCGGTGCGGCTCAGGAAGATCTGCGGCCCGCGCTGCTCGCGGCGCACGTCCTTGACGAAGGCGCGGATGCGGTCGCCGGTGCGGAACATCTCGCGCGGGATCAGCTGGTCGCGGCGCAGCATGCCCTCGCCGCGGCCGATATCGACCACCACGTTGCCGTATTCCACGCGCTTGACCGAGCCGTTGATGATCTGGCCGATGCGGTCCTTGAACTCGTCGTACTGGCGCTCGCGCTCGGCCTCGCGGACCTTCTGCACGATGACCTGCTTGGCGGTCTGGGCGGCGATGCGCCCGAATTCCAGCGTCGGCACCGGCTCGCTCATCACGTCGCCCAGCTCGGCGTCGGGGTTCAGGGCCTGGGCGTCGCGCAGGCTCATCTCGGTGAAGTGATTCTCCACCTCCTCGACCACCTCGCGGGCGCGGGACATGTGCAGCTCGCCCGTCTTGCGGTCGATGTTGCAGCGGATGTCGTATTCCGCGCCGAAGCGGGAACGGGCGGCCTTGGCGAGGCTGTCCTCCATCGCTTCGATCACCAGCTCGGGCTCGATCAGCTTCTCGCGCGCGACGGCGTCGGCGATCTGAAGAAGCTCCAGTCTGTTGGCGCTGACCATGGTCCGCTCTCCGTACTCTCGTCTCAGTGCCGGCGGACCGGCGCGTCATCCGCGCGGTCGCCGTCGTCCTCGGCGTCGCCGCCATCCTCGCCGTCCGCGTCGTCGGCGGCCTCGTCGTCTTCCTCGACCGCGTCGAAGGCGGTCGCGTCGAATTCGCCGCCCTGGGCGCCCGGAACCGGGGCCCGGCCCTTGAGCGACTCGGCGATCAGCTCATCCGTCAGGATCAGCTTGGCTTCCGAGATCAGGTCCATCGACAGCCCGATGATCCCTTCCTGGATGCGCAGCAGCACCTCGCCGTCCTCGAAGCCTTCCAGCACGCCCTTGAAGCGGCGGCGGCCCTCGATCGCCTCGGCGGTCTCGATCTTCGCGTTCCAGCCGGCCCAGCGCTCGAACGCCTCGGGGGTCGTCAGCGGCCGGTCGATGCCGGGCGACGAGATCTCGAGGCTGTAGGCGCTCTCGATCGGGTCCTCGACATCGAGGACGGCCGAGAGGGCGCGGCTGAGTTCGGCGCAGTCGTCGACGCCCATGGAGCCGTCGGGACGCTCGGCCATGACCTGCACCGTCTTGTGGTCCTTGGCGCCGGCCATGAGGCGGACGCGCACGAGGCCGAAGCCCATGCCCTCGACGGTGGGCTGGATGATCTCGGCCAGGCGGCGGTCGATGGCGGTCTTGGCGACCAGGTCGGTCACGGGCGATTCCCTCTTGCGATGGCGGGGCGTGAAAAACACGAAAGGCGGGCCTTAGCGGCCCGCCCTCCCGGTCCGGTCGACCCTGCCCGATGGGGCTGGATCGCCGCTATGTGACGGCGGATATACGCCCGTGCGGCGGCGGATGCAAGGGGCGGCGGCGCGATGGGCGCCCGGCGGGGCGGGCCGGGGTCGTTTTGCGGGGGCTTGCGGGGCGCTTTCGGGGGCGCGCCCGGGTGGCGGGGGCGATGATTTCGGGGGCGGGGCGGTGCGGGATGCGTTGACGGGCGCCGCGCGCCCCGTATAGTCGCCGCGCCCGCCCGGATGGCGGAACTGGTAGACGCAGCGGATTCAAAATCCGCCGGCCGAAAGGCCATGTGGGTTCGAGTCCCACTCCGGGCACCATGGGCTTCGCCCCGCCGCAAGCCGCTCCGCCGTCTCGCGCCGCGACAGCAGCGGGCGCGCGGCCTGCGCCGGGTCCGCGCCGTCGGGTCCCAGGTCGGGCCGCAGGGCCAGGATCTCCGCCCGCTCCCGCGCCGCCATCTTGCGCATCGCCACCGGGCCGGGATGGAAGCTCTCGCACGCCGTCCCTTCCGCGATCAGCACCTCGTGCCGCGCCAGCAGCAGCGAGACATAGGTCACCGCCCCCAGCCGCCGGTCCCGCGACACGCCGGGCAGGCCCAGGAACCCCACCGCGGGGCCGAGCGCTTCGGGGGCGTCCCCGCCATGTCCGCCCGCGCCGCGATCCTCCATGCCCCCGCGCAGCAGCAGCCGGTGCTGGGGCGAGAGCAGCATCGCCCGCGCCGGCCTCCCCGGCCCCAGCGCCCCGGCCTCGAACCGGATCGGGCGGCGGCGGTCCTCCGGCCCGTCGAAGACCAGCGCCCGCCGCCCGACCCAGAGGAGCCTGCGCGGGCCGCCGTCCAGGGTCAGCACCGGCCGCCCCGCCCGCAGCGCGCCCGCGGGACAGGGGCCGTTCGGGGCGGCGATCAGCACGTCCGCGGCGAAGCAGGTGACGCTGGCATAGGGGGTGGAGTTGCTGGTCCCGTCGAAGCTGTAGACCGGGTCGCCGTCGCGGCTCTGGGTGGGGGTGTAGGTCGCCCCGGCCCAGGGCGCGGGCAGGCCGTCGGCGGGCACGAAGCCGACATTGACCGTGCCGATGCGCAGCACGAACACCTCGATCCAGCCGCTCTGGAGCAGGGAGAACGAGTTGTAGACGGGGGTTCCGGCGGCGTAGGTGACGCCGTTGACGGTGGCGTCGGCGGCGAGGACCTGCTGCACGCCGGCGTCATTGCCCGCGTCGTCGAAGCTCGAATCGTCGTCGGTGATCTGGATCGGCGTCGCCGGGGCGCCGGTATAGGTGTAGGTGATGTTCACCCAGCTGGAGCGGCCGGCGTCATAGCCCGCCGCGGCGGGGTCGTTGGCGTGGGTGTCGGTCTCGAGCTGCGACTGGGTGAGGGTTCCGTTATGGCTCACCACGGTCCAGTCGTAGACGGCGATCGTCGGCATCCGCGTCCCTCCCCTCGGCCCGGGTCCCGGGCCGCGTCGCGGTCCCGGACCGGGCCCGGGCGCAAGGGTGGCGGGGAAGGGTGAAGACGGCGTTTACCGGGGCGGCGGGGTTTACCGGGGCGGGCCGCGACCCGACGCGCCTTTCCTCGTCCATTTCCCCGCGTTATCACCTGACGCGGCGCAGCATCCGCGCCGGAAGCCGCGCCGGAGACCCCCATGCTGCGCCGAACCTATGACTGGGTGATCGACCAGGCCGAGAAGCCCTGGGCGCTGTTCACCCTCGCCGCGGTGGCCTTCATCGAAAGCTCGGTCTTCCCGATCCCGCCGGACGTGATGCTGATCCCGATGATCATCGCCGCCCCCACCCGGGCCTGGCTGATCGCCGCGGTCTGCACCGCCGCCTCGGTCGCGGGGGGCGCCTTCGGCTGGTGGATCGGGGCCGAGTTCTTCGACAGCATCGGCCGCCCGGTGCTGGAATTCTACGGCAAGGACGGCAAGTTCGACGAGCTGGCCATCGCCTATAACGACCAGGGCTTCTGGGCGGTGCTGATCGCCGGGGTCACGCCGTTCCCCTACAAGGTCATCACGATCTTTTCAGGTGTCACCGGCCTCGATTTCTGGACCTTCATGGCGACCTCGGTGCTGGCGCGGGGGCTGCGCTTCTTCATCGTCGCCGCCCTGCTGTGGAAGTTCGGCGCCCCGATCCGCGACTTCATCGAGCGCCGCTTCGGCCTCGTCGCCACCGTCGCCATCGCGCTGCTGATCGGCGGGTTCGCCGCGGCGCGCTTCCTGCTCTGACCCCGTTCGGGCCCAGGCCCGTTCAAGCCTGACGCCTGCCAAGGAGCCGCCCATGCGCCTCGCGCCCCACATCCTCGTGCAGCTCGCCGCCGGCGGCTCGCTCGGCCTGCTGGCCGGGGCGTTCTTCTTCCAGCACGTCATGGGCCTCGCGCCCTGCGAGATGTGCATCTGGCAGCGCTGGCCGCACGCCGCCGCTATCGCCCTCGGCATCGCCGCGCTGGCGGTCCCGTCCCTGCTGCGCCCCGCCGCGGCGCTCGGGGCGCTGGCGATGGCGGTCTCGGCCGGGCTGGCGCTGCTGCACACGGGCGTCGAGCGCAAGTGGTGGGAAGGGATCACCGAATGCTCGGTCGGGCAGGGGAACGGGCTCTCGGCCGACGACCTGCTGGCCGAGATCCTCGCCGCCCCCGTCGTGCGCTGCGACGAGGTGGCGTGGGAGCTGCTGGGCCTGTCGATGGCGAGCTGGAACGGGATCATCTCTCTCGCGCTGCTGGCCTGCTGGGCGTTGGCGCTGCGGCGCTGAGCGGCCCGCGGCGGCGTGCGTTCCCGGCAGGGGGCGTGATAGGCTGCGCCCGGACCTGACCGGGAGAGAGCCATGAGACGCCGCCCCCGCGCCCCCCGGGGCGTTGTGTTTTCCGCCATCGCGCTCTCGATCCTCGCCGCGCCCCTGCCGGGCCTGGCCGAGGGCATGGCGCATGACGGCCATGGCGCGGGCATGAAGCATGTCGAGGGCATGCAGCACGGCGGCCACGGCGAGGGAATGCACCACGGCGCGCACGCCGGGGGCATGCATGGCGATGGCGCCCATGCGGGCGGCATGGCCGGGGGCGGCATGGATCACGGCGGCCACGGCGAGGGCGACGACTGGCGGCCCGAGGGCGCGCTGCCCTTCGAGGTCGGGCAGGGCGCCTTCGCCGCCATCGCCGAGATCGTGGCCCTGCTCCAGGCCGATCCCGACACCGACTGGCGCCGCGTCGACATCCCCGCCCTCGCCGCCCACCTGCGCGACATGGACGCCCTGATGACCGAGCTTCTGCCCCGCGCCGAGCCGATCCCCGGCGGCGCCCGCTTCACCATCCACCGGGACGAGCCGGGCGGCGCCGCGGCCTGGCGGATGATCCCGGCGCACATGCCGATGGTCGAGGCGGAGCTGGGCGTGTCGGCTGGGATCGCGATGGAAGAGGGCGTGCTGACCCTCTCGGTCACCGGGCCCGAGGGGGCCGAGGCGATGATCCGCGGGCTCGGCCTGCAGGGGCTGATGGCGACGGGCGCGCATCACCAGCCGCACCACCTCGCCATCGCCTCGGGGCGCGATCCGCACGCGCAGGGCCACGCGCACTGAATAGCAGGTCCGCGCCGGGAGCGGGCGGCCTCGGGGGGCATGAAGCCCCCGCTCGCCCGCCCGCGCCGCGCCGGTCTGCGGCGCGCCCGTGGCGGCGGCGGCGCCGGCGCGGCGGCGACCCATGGCGCGCGCGGGGGCGCGTCCCCGTGCGGAGCGGCGCGCCCCCGCGCGGTCCTCTCCGGGCCGGATCGCGCCGCCCTCTCCCAAAAAAAACGACCGCACGCGGGCGGTCGGAAGGGTCACGGGTCCAGCGGGGCGTCCCAGTAGAGGAAGTCCATCCAGCTTTCGTGAAGGTGGTTCGGCGGGAAGCGGCGGCCGGCGTTGCGCAGCTCCTCCGCCCCCGGCCTGCGCGGCGGATGGCGCAGCCGCATCCCCGCCTGCGCCAGGGTCTTGGACCCCTTGCGCAGGTTGCAGGGTCCGCAGGCGGCCACCACGTTCTCCCAGGTCGTGCGCCCGCCGCGGGCGCGCGGGATCACGTGGTCGAAGGTCATGTCCCCCTTCGCCCCGCAATACTGGCAGGAGAACCCGTCCCGCAGGAACAGGTTGAACCGGGTGAAGGCGGCCATCCGGCCGGGCTTCACGTAGTCGCGCAGCACCACCACCGAGGGCAGGCGGAACTCGGCCGAGGGCGAGCGCGCGACGGCGTCGTATTCGGCGACGATGGACACCCGGTCGAGGAAGACGGCCTTCACCGCCTCCTGCCAGGGCCAGAGCGACAGGGGAAAATAGGACAGCGGACGGTAATCCGCGTTCAACACCAGCGCCGGGTGCTCCCGCAATCGGGCGGGAGACCGGACGAAATTGCTGGCGTAAGGGTCGTGATGGGCGTGCATGCTTCCCGTCCCTTGGCGACGTTTGACCGGCGCGGGACGGGACGAACCCGTCCCAGATGAGTCCACTATATCTCGCGTTAACGAGACGGCAACTCCCATGATCGTGGGGGTCGCAGCGAATTGCAGCGATCCTGCCCGGGTTCGACGACGGTTTCGCGACAGGGCGCGCGGTTTTCCCGGGCGGCGGCGGCGGGGCGGGCGCCCGGGCGCGCGCCGGCGCGGGCCTGCGCGCGCGGGGGCGCATCGGGGCGCGCGCAAGGGAAGCGGGCCGCGCGAAAGGGAAAGGGGGCGCAGGGCCCCGCGGCCCTGCACCCCCCCAATCCGGTCTCGCCAGCGGCGGCGGGGGCTGCGCCCCGCCCGGGCGCTCAGCCCAGACGGTCCTGCATGAAGCGCAGCGCCAGGCCCAGCCCGTCCGGCGCGATGCCGTGGCCGACCCCGCGCGACACGTGCGTCGCCACCTGGAACCCCGCCCCGGTCAGCGCCTCGGCCGCTTTGGGCATGTCCGAGGGCGGCACCATGTCGTCCATGTCGCCATGCACCAGCAGCACCGGCGGGCGCACCTTCACCTCTTCCTCCAGCCGCTCGGGGACCAGCAGGCGGCCCGAGAAGCCGACGATCCCGGCATAGGGCGTCTCGCGCCGCGGGGCGACGTGCAGGGACATCATCGTGCCCTGCGAGAAGCCGACGAGGCAGGTCTGCGCCGGGGGAATGCCGGTCTCGGCCTCGGCCTGGTCGAGGAAATCGTTGAGCGAGGTGACGGCGGCGTCGAAGCCCGCCTGCATCTGCGCCTCGGTGGACCCGTCGAGCCGCGGGATCGGGAACCACTGGTAGCCCATCGGGTTCATCACGCTGCGCTCGGGCGCGTTGGGGGCCATGAACATGGTGTTGGGCATGTGCTCGGCCAGGACGTCGCCGATGCCGATCAGGTCGTTCCCGTCGGCGCCGTAGCCATGCAGGAAGATCACGAGGGACTGGGCGTCGCCGGACTGGGCGTCGCGGGTCGGGCCGGAAAGGGTGGTCATGGTGCGGCGTCCTCCTGCGCTGCGGCTTGGGTCGGGGACATGGGTAGCGCGCGCCGGGGCGCGGCGAAACCCCCGGCAGGCGCGGGGCGGGCCGCCGCCGGGCCGCCGCCTGCCTGCGCGCCGGGGGCAGGCGGGCGCGCGGCATCGGGGCAGGCGGCGCGGGCGTCCGAGCGGGGGCTTCACGCCCCCCGAGGCCGCCCGCACCTCCCCTGGGGCGCCCGGGGGCGGATCCGTCCGCTCAGGGGGGCGGGGCCCCCGTTCGCGGGCCGGAGGGCGGCGCGCCGCCGCCCGCGCTCAGCCCAGGCCCTCGCGCCCCTTCAGCACCCGGTAATACGCCCAGAGCGCCCGCGCCGCCACCGCCCGCCAGGGCGCCCACGCCTCGGCCATCCGCGCGAAATCCTTCGGTTTCGGGCGTTCGGGCAACCCGAACGCCGCCCGCGCGCTTTCCTGCAGCGCAAGGTCCCCCGGCGCGAACACATCCGCGCGCCCGAGGGAGAACATCAGGTAGATCTCGGCCGTCCACGCCCCGATCCCCGGCACGGCGGTCAGCGCCGCCCGCACCGCCTCCTCCGGCGCCGCGCGCAGCCCGTCCCAGTCGATCCCCGCCGCCGCCAGCGCCCGCGCGTACCGCACCTTGGGGCGCGAGAGGCCGCAGCCCCGCAGCGCCTCCTCCTCCATCGCCAGCAGCCGGGCGGGATCATCCGCGCCCGCCGCCTCGAGGCGCGCCCAGATCCCCGCCGCCGCCGCCACGCTGATCTGCTGCGAGACGACGGCGGAGAGCAGCGCCGCGAACCCGTCCGGGCGGCGGCGCAGCGGTATCTCCAGCCCCGCCGCCTGCACCGCCGCCTCGATCGCGGCGAAGCGCGGCTCCACGCGGCGCAGGTGGGCCATGCCCTCGGCGATGCAGGCCTCGGTCTCGATGATGCGGAACGGCGGCGTCATGGCGGCCATCAGGGCGTGGCCCGCCGCCCGCGGTCAAGCCCGGCGGGCCGGCGCGGCCAAGGGGGCGGCCGCGCAAAAGGGGCGCGCCGCGGCGGCGCGCCCCTCCCTGGTCCGTCCAGAGCTCCGATCCTGCGCCCGATCCTGCCACTGGGCCTCAGCCCCGGCGGCGACGCCCCACGAGGCCGAGCGCCCCCAGCCCCAGCAGCGCCAGCGGCGCCGCGGCGGGCAGCGGCACGTCCGAGGGCGGCGGCGTGTCGTCCACCGCGGTGATCGAGACGTTGTCGAAGCTGTAGACCACCCCGGCGAAGCCCGGGAAGGACAGCGAGGCCGAGGTGAAGGCCGAAGCCGTGTCGATGATGCCGAAGAAAGCCTCGTCGAAAGCGTCGGTCCCGCTGCCCAGGCCCTGCGACTCGAAACTGTTCAGCGTCACGCCCGCGGCGCTCACCGAGATCTCGTCCGCGAACACGTCGAAATCGTTCGGCATCTGGATGTCGATGCCGAAGGCGAAGCTGGGCCCGAAGCTGAAATCGATCACGTCGCCGGAGCCCAGGAAGGCCGCCGTGGCGCCGCCGTCGAGGGTGAAGCCGACCGACTGCGCACCGGTGCTGGTGGGGTGATCCGCGATCACCAGCTCGCCGGCGGCGCCGCCGAACAGCGCGTAGTTGTGGGTGATGCCCCCGACCGTCCCGCCATCGGGGATCACCGTGCCGAGCGCGGGGCCCTCATAGCTTTCATCGACCTGGGTATGCCCCGCGATCGCGGCGACCGCGGTCTCGAAGGCGGCGCGGTCGGTATAGGTCACCGGCGCCGCGGCGGCGGCGGTGGCGAGGCAGGCGCCGATCGCGGCGCAGGCTGTGGTTCTGTACATGTCTTCTCCCCAGAAGCGGGCCGATCCCCAGAGGCGCCTTCGCCCCGGTTCGGAGCATTGGCGCGTGGCCCGTGAAGAACAGGGAGGGTAACGCATTTCGGTTGTGCAATAAACCGCGCCGGACTCCCTGGATTGTATTCACCCGTCGTTCAGCCCACCGGGCGCGCGCCCGGATGGCGAGGACCCGCGCGCCCGGGCGGGCGCGGCGCCTGCGCTGCGAAGGGGAATGGCGCACCCGAGAGGATTCGACCCCATGACCTGCCCCCTTGGCGGGGCGTGCGGTGCGGGCGGCACGTGGTTGAAACGAAGGCTGGAATTCCCCCGTGGCGCGTGATCCGCGCGGGATGCGCGCCAATCCGTGAGCCGCTTCGCTCTCGAGGCTTCCAGGGCGATGGATTGGGAGCCGGGACGCACTGGGCGCCTCCGCCCATGGCTGGTCCCATCCCGGGCAAGCTCCTGGCGGCGGCTGCGGGCGGGACGGCGCCCTGCGCCGCCGGACCGGCGCGGGACCGTTTCGACGGATCGCATCGGTCCAATCATCTCTCGGCGCGGACGGCCGAATGATCCGGGCCGAGCGGGTTTGAATTCGCCGCCCCCGGGCATCGCCCCAACCCGGAGCGTCAGCCGTCGGCCCGCCGTCTGAGCGCCGCGTCGAACCGCTCCGCCACGATGTCGGTCAGGCCATAGTCGACCGCAACCTCGACCGTCACCTCGGGATGCTCTTCGACGAAGGCGGAGACCACGGGCGTCAGGACCGTCCGGGCCGCATGTTCCACGGCGGTGATGCGGATCAGGCCCGATGGCCGCTCGCTCAGCTCGCCCGGTTCCTCGAGACTCTCGCCGATGTCGCGCAGCATCGGCGCGACGCGCGCGACCAGCCGCGCGCCCGCCTCGGTCGGGGCGACGGAGCGGGTGGTGCGCGCCAGCAGCCGCACGCCCAGGCGGTCCTCCAGCCGCCGCACGATCCGGCTCAGCGCCGACTGGGACACGCCCAGCCGCCGCGCCGCCTTCGTGAAGCTGCGCTCCTCCGCCGCCGTCACCAGCGCCGACAGGTCGGCCAGGTCCTCGCGTCTCATTGATCATCCTGCTTACAGGCGAACGCAGGATTGAGCAGATCATCAAGCGCCGCCCCGGGGTCCATCCTGGCGTCAGGCCCGGGCGCAGGCGCTGCGCAGCCCCGGATGGAAGACGGCACGATGCCGAAGATCAGCTTCACCAACGCGAACAGCCCCGCGATCGAGATCTCCGCGGTGATCGATTTCCCCGACGGCTTCGACGAGACCCGGACCTGCCCGGCCGTCGTCGTCTCCCACCCCGGCGGCGGGGTGAAGGAGCAGACCGCCGGGACCTGCGCGGCCCGGCTGGCCGAGGCGGGCTTCGCGACCATCGCCTGCGACGCCTCCTGCCAGGGCGAGAGCGGCGGCGCGCTGCGCCGGCTGGCCCCCCCCCACATCCGCACCGAGGATGTCAGCGCGGTCATCGACCACCTCACCACGCTGCCCTTCGTCGACAATGACCGCATCGGCGCCATGGGCGTCTGCGCCGGCGCCGGCTGCACCGCCGACGCCGCCATCGTGGATCGCCGCATCAAGGCGGTGGGCACGGTCAGCGCGGTCAACATCGGCGCGATGTTCCGCAACGGCTGGACCGGCGAGGTGAAGTCCGGGGACGCGATCCCGCTGCTGGAGGCGGGCTCGGCCGCCCGCACCTCCGACGCCTCCGGCGCGCCGACGGCGACCATGCCGCTCGCCCCGATGAAGGAGGAGGACGCCCCGAACGAGGAGCTGCGGCAGGCCTGGGAGCACCACCACACCCAGCGCGCCCAGTGCGCCGCCGCCCCCGGCTTCGCCACCGCCCGCAGCCTGGACCAGATCGTCGCCTGTGACGCCTGCGCCATGGCCGAGACGTTCCTGACCCAGCCGCTGCAGATCGTGGCGGGCGCCGAGGCGGGCAGCAAGTGGATGTCCGACGACCTCTTCGCCCGCGCCGCCAGCGCCGAGAAGGACCTGCACGTCGTCGAGGGCGCTGACCACATGCAGTTCTACGACGGCGAGGTCTGCGTGGCCGAGGCGGTCGCGAAGCTCGCGCCCTTCTTCCACCGCCACCTGGGCGACTGAACCCGCCCCGCGTCCCGCCCGATGCCGGGCGGGGCGCGCCCCTTCCCCATTCACCCCCGACCGGGAGCGACCGCCATGACCGCCGCCACGCGGAAAGCGGCCTTCCGCAACGCCGACATGGCCTGGGACATGTCCGCCCTGGTCCTGTTCCCGCCGGAGGTCGACGAGACCGGGGCCTGGCCGACCATCGTCAGCGTCCACCCGTTCGGCAGCTGCTGGGAGCAGACCTCCAGCGCCGTGTACGGCGCGGCGCCGGGGCAGGAAGGCTTCGTCACCATCGCCCATGACGGCAGGTTCCAGGGCGAATCCGGCGGCGCCCCCGCTGGGTCGAGGACCCGTCGCAACGGGTCGAGGACGTCGGCCGGGTCATCGACCACGCCGTCACGCTTCCCTGTGTCGACGCCGGCCGGATCGGCGTGCTCGGCATCTGCGGCGGCGGCGGCTACGCGCTGAACGCTGCGCTGACCGAGAAGCGGATCAAGGCCGTGGTCGGGATCGCCCCGGTCAATCTCGGCCGCCTGTTCCGCGAGAGCTTCAGCGGCTTCGATCCGCTCGGCGCCCTGCAGGCGATGGCGGCGCAGCGCACCGCCGAGGCGCGCGGCGGCGCGCTCCGTGTCGACGAGCTGCTGCCCGCAAGCCCCGCCGAGGCCGCCGGGCTGACCGACCGCGACGTCGCCGAGGCGACGGAGCACTGCAAGACCCGGCGCGGCGCGCAGCCGGGCGGCGCGACGCGGATGCTGTTCTCTCACGCGCAGAAGGCCCTCTCATGGGACGCGTTCGCCTACGCCGAGATGCTGATGACCCAGCCGATGATGGTGGTGATCGGCCGCAAGGTCGGCGCGTTCGGCGCCTGCCGGGACGGCTCGGAGATCTACGGACGCGCCACCGCCTCGGCCGACCGGCGCATGGTGGAGCTGGAGGACGGGTCGCACGACGATCTCTACGACAGGCCGGAGCCGGTCGGGCAGGCGATGGCCGAAATCGGGCCGTTCCTGAAGCGCCACCTGGCGGCGGCGTAGCGGCCGCGTGGCGACCTTCGCCGCGGGAGGCCACCCGCCTTCCGACGCGCTGGAGAGAGAAGGTGTGCTCGGGGCCGTGACATGAGCGGGGGGGGGGCAGGATGGGCTTAGAGCGGTCGTTCGCTGCGTCCAGAACGGAGGTCCGCTTCGGGCGGAATGCGGTCATTCGCTGCGCACGCAACGAACCCCAACAGGGCGCTGCGCCCTGCAGGCAGCGAGTCAGATCCCACTCAATATTCACCAAATCGTCAAAAGCCATGCCTCCCCCGCTGAGACCCGTCTCTGACAAAATTGCGGTTGACAAATCCTTAACGGCCATGAGACCAAGGCTAAGTGCTCGTAGCTCAAATGGTAGAGCATCCGCCTTTATAAAGCTTTGGCTTCCTTAGAGCGGATGATGTGCGTTCGATTCGCGCCGGCACGCCAAATTCGGAATCAATCATGACGCTCTACATTTCCAAAAGTCGCTCAAAGAAGGCGTTTAAGTCCCTCCTTGGAAATGCAAACCATCTAATCATTACTGCGCTGGTTGGACTCGAAGCGGTGCAGCGCGGATGCATTTGGGAAGCGCCGCCTGAATTAAGAGTCGCATGGTCTCCAAAGAATTTTGCGGCTTCAGCAAAGCGCAGTCGCAGGCTTGTGCTGGACATGGCGCTTATTAGGGCAGTCGACGCGATTGACGTATATCTTCGCGAGTCAGTGCGAAAGCCGGCGCTGATACAATGCTCGAAGCTCCGAGGTGACCTAGATAGCGCCGGAACAAGCATTTTCCAAAAAATTTTAGCTGTAGAAGGCAAGTATGCAGAGCTCGATCGCCTTCCGATGGCGATTATTTTCTTAATGATCTCATGGCGAAATAAAAGTGCTCACTCGGAAGCCAGCTTCGAGGTGTCCAAGGGGCACGTATCTGTCTTGGAGGACAGGAGCGCTGAGCTATCTGAGCGCTTTAGCGGACTTAGTTCCAAAGTTCTTCTTGAAGGCTACAAGGCCGCCAGGCCAGTGACATTTAAAGAAGTGGCATCCTTGATAAATGCCGCCCACCACTTCATTGAAGACCTAGATGCTGAATTGATTCGGAATCTGGACACCGATAGGTATCTGCGGGATGCTATTTGGAATTATTTGGCGAGCACACAACGGCCCGGAGAACGGGCTGAAGAAGCTCGGAAGCGACGAGCTGTTAGCGTTTGGGGAAAGGATGCCCGAAATCGTGGGGATGCAGTTGTTAAATGCATAAAACAGCTCGGATTCTCCTCCGAAGCCCCCAGCAGTGATTTCTATGCAGTCATTTCAGGTGATTTAATTAAAGATCTAATGGAATTTACGCCGCAGGAAGTTCTGTCTTGGGCGCGAAAAAGCTCAGACCAAACATGATCAGCGAACGCTTTGAGGAATTAATTTAAATATCTGGCCAATAATTTGTACTTTGCATTTCTGCGGAAAATTAGGCCGATTGCGACGCGGTGGCATTGAGAGCAAACAGAGGGATTCAAAAGGTGCAGCGCGGACATTCGCTCCGCCCGGCGCAAAGGTCCGCAAAGGGCCGCCCGCCGCCGTCGCCGACCAGCACGCGCGCAACGTCGGTCTCAGCCGCCCCCCGCCATGACCCCCGGCAACTCGCGAACCAGGAACCCCGCCAGGGCGTCGACCTGAGGCGGATTTCCCCGCCGCTCATGCATCAGGAGGCTGATCTCCGGCGTCCCGGCGGTCCAGTCCGGCAGGATCCGGCCCAGCCGCCCCGCCGCGACATCCTCTGCGCAGACATAGCGCGGCAGCGCCGCGACCCCGAGCCCCGCGGCGGCGGCCTGCTTCAGGCTGACCATGTCGTCGCTGCGCATCCGCGCCGCGTAGGGCGCCGAGGCGCCGGTCCCGTCCGGCCCCTGCAACGACCACGCATCGCCCCCGGGCCGCCAGCCGAGCGCGAGACCCGGCAGGCCCTCGAGATCCGCCGGCGTCGCCCCGGGCCCGAGGCGCTGCGCAAGCGCCGGCGCGCCGTAAAGACCCCAGGGGACGGTCGCGATGCGCCGCTGGATCAGCCCCGAATCCGGCAACAGCTTCAAATGCCCCCGCAAGGCCAGGTCGACGCCGTCGCCGACCAGGTCCGCGAACGCGTTCGAGGCCTGGAGCCGCAGCGCCACCCGCGGATGCTCGGCCAGGAAGCGCGGCAGGATCGGGGCGAGCGCGAATTGCGCGACCCCGACCGAGCAGGACAGGGTCGCCGCCCCCTCCAGCGCCCGCCCGTCGCCGCGCGCCGCGGCCTCGGCCGAGGCCATGCAGTCCAGCGCCTTCCGGGCGTGGCGGTAATAGGCCTCGCCCGCCTCGGTCAGCGACATGCGCCGCGAATTCCGGTTCAGAAGCCGCACGCCGAGGCTGTCTTCAAGGGCCTTCACCTGGCGGCTGAGCCGCGACTTCGGAACGCCCAGCGCCCGGGCCGCCGCCGAGAAGCCCTGTTTCTCCACCACCTGCACCAGGTGCCATGCGGGATTGAGGTCCATCGCCCGCGCCTCCCATGCCGCCCATCGTTCCATATTCAGAACGAAGGGTTCCAAGATCACCATATTCTGCGCCGCGCGTCCCGTCAGTAGGTTCTTTCCCAGCACAGGAGGCGACCATGACCGCACAGACCAGACGACAGATCCAGCAGGCCGACGCCGCCGTCGCCGCGATCCGGCACGGCGAGCAGATGGCCCGCGGCGCCGGGTTCGAGGCGCTGAGCTTCACCCACCGCCGGCTCGACGGGCTGATGGACCCGCTGCTCATGGTCGATCATTTCACCATGACCGCGCCGACCTTCCCGCCCCACGCCCATGCCGGGCTCTCGGCCGTGAGCGTGCTGTTCGAGGACAGCGTCGGCGGGTTTCGCAACCGGGACAGCCTGGGGAACGACGTCGTGCTGGCCCCCGGGGATCTCTACTGGCTGACGGCCGCCCGCGGCGCGGTGCATGACGAGGCGCCGACGCCCGGATCGCGCACCCATGCGCTGCAGCTCTTCGTCAACCTGCCCGCGGCGCGCAAGCTGGACGCGCCGGCCGCGCTGCATGTTCCCGCGGCGCGGATGCCGGTGATCGAAGGCCCGGGCCACCGGGTGCGGGTGATGACCGGGCGCAGCGGCGGGGTCGTCGGCGCCGCGCCCCCCGCGCCGGACTTCACCATCCTCGACATCGCGCTGGAGGCGGGCGGCGGCTTCGCCCATGCCCTCGCGCCCGGCGCGGCGGCCTGGCTGCACGCGATCCGCGGCGCGGCGGAGGTGGAGATCGACGGCGCCCGCCACGAGCTGACCGGCGCCGCCGCGCTCGCCGTCCATGGCGCGCGAAAGGTGCGCCTGCGCAGCGACGGGGGCGGGCAGGTCGCGCTGCTGTCCGGCGCGCCCCTGCGCGAAGCCTTCGTGCAGAAGGGCCCCTTCGCGATGCGCGACGAGGCGCAGCTGGCCGCGGTGACCGCCGCCCACGCGGCGGGCGCGCTCGGCGCGCTCGACTGAGCCTTATCCATTCCGGACGGGAGAACAGCCATGAAGATCCTCGCCTTCGGCGCCAGCACCAGCGGCGCCTCCATCAACCGGGCCCTTGCGGGCTTCGCCGCGTCGCTGGTTCCCGGCGCGGAGGTCGAGCTTCTGGACCTGCGGGCGTTCCAGCCGCCGCTCTTCAGCGAAGACCTCGAGGCCGAGATCGGGCAGCCCCCTGCGGCCCGGGCGTTCCTTGCGCGGATCGCCGCCGCGGACGCGCTGGTCGTGTCCTTCGCCGAGCACAACGGCTCCTACACCGCCGCCTGGAAGAACCTGTTCGACTGGGCGAGCCGGATCGAGCGGAAGGTGTTCCAGGACAAGCCGGCGGTGTATCTCGCGGCCTCGCCCGGCCCCGGCGGCGGCGGGTCCGTGCTGGAGGCGGCCAAGGGCTCGGCGGGGGTCTTCGGCGCGGACCTGCGGGCCGCGGTCTCCGTCGCCCGCTTCCACGAGGTGTTCGACGCGGGGGCGGGGCGGGTCACCGACCGGGCGGTGCTGGCGCAGCTGACCGCCGCGGCCGGGGCGCTGGCGCTGGCGGAGGCCGCCTGAGCCGCCGCCGCCCGGGCGGGGCCGGGGCCGGTCTCAGCCGCCCCGGCCCCGCCGGATGGGTCGATCCGCCGCCATGGACGCCGCCATGGACGCCGCCTTGGGCGCGGCCCCGAGCGCCGCCTCGGCGCCCGGGACCGGATGGTGGCGGCAGGTGGGCCGCATGTCCTCGGCCGCCGGGGCGAGCAGGGCGTACCCGTCCCGGTAGTCGTAGCCCCGCGCCGCCGCGGCGTCCCTGTCGACGGCGTATCGGATCTCCCCGATCCCGGCGACGCGGGCCGCCGCCCGGCACAGCACGCAGGGCTCGGCCGAGGCGACCAGGATCAGCCCCGACAGGTCGCTCGACCGCCGCCGCCGCCCGGCGTCGCGCAGGGCCTCGACCTCGGCATGGGCGAGCGGGTCGTGATCGCGCCGGACCGTGTTGACCCCCTCGCCCAGGATCGTCCCGTCGGGGGCCGCCACCAGCGCGCCGAAAGGGGCGCCCCCTTCGGCGGCGTTGCGCGCGGCGAG
Organism: Rhodovulum sp. DZ06; assembly: GCF_050586345.1. Classification (NCBI taxonomy): domain Bacteria; kingdom Pseudomonadati; phylum Pseudomonadota; class Alphaproteobacteria; order Rhodobacterales; family Paracoccaceae; genus Rhodovulum; species Rhodovulum sp. DZ06. Next base: position 2,274 of record NZ_JBOCEF010000010.1, on the reverse strand, counting down.
CGCGACGGCGCGGCGCAGCAGCGCCTCCAGCCGCGCCGCATCTTCGATCACGGGGGCGGCGACAGGCGTCCTCGCCATCCGCTCAGGCCGCCGCCGGGGCGCCGCGGCCCGCGCTTGCGGCGGCGAGGGCCCGGGCGAGCCGCACCGCCTCGTCTTCCGCCGCGCGCAGCGACGCCTCGAGGCGGGCGTCCGCGAACTCGTCGTATTCGGCCGCGATCTCGTGCACCTCGGTGACGCCGATATAGGCGAAGGCGGTTCGGATCGACGCCTCGACATGGTTCTGGGCGGCCAGTCGCTCGCCCGGCCCGTAGCCGAAATCGCCGCGGGAGGAGAGGATCACCAGCGTCTTGCCCGCGGGGACCATCGGCCAGTAGGGCGCGCCGTCGCGGCTGCGGTCGAAGCCGAAGGTGCGCCCGACGCGGACGATATTGTCGATCCAGGCCTTGAACTGGGCGGGGACGCTGAAGTTGTACATCGGGACCCCGGCGACGATCACGTCGGCTTCCAGCAGCTCGTCCACCAGCCGGTCGCTTTCAGCCAGGGCGTCGGCCATCCAGGGCTCGCGCGCTTCGGGCGGCGTGAAAGCGGCGTGGATCCAGTCGCCGGTGACCGGCGCCGGCGGGGCCAGGCCGACATCCCGGCGGATGACCTGGTCATCGGGGCGCGCCTGGGCCCAGGCCTCGACGAACCGGGCGCTCAGGCGGCGGGTGTGAGAGCCGTGGCGCGCCGCGTCGGACCGGCCGGGGCGGGCGCTGGCGTCGATATGCAGAAGGGTGGTCATGGCTGTGGTCTCCGTCGTTGAGTGGGGGGGTGGCGGGAGGGGTCGGGTCGCAGGGCAGATGTACGGACGGGCCGGAGCGACCGCAAAAGCGGATATCGCATCCATGGATGCGGAAAATTCATCTGTCCGGCTGCGGGCGCGGCGGAAGGCTCGCCTTGAACCCCTGCAAAATGGGCGGACGGAATGCCGCCCCGCCGCGGCTCCCGCTTTCCAACGCAAGCATGGCTCATGTACAAAACGGCATGAAACGCGCGATGCCCTCCCTTCCCGCCCTGCGCGCCTTCGAGGCCGCCGCCCGGCTCGGCAGCTTCAAGGAGGCGGCCGAGCGGCTCTCCGTCACCCCGACGGCGGTGTCCCACCACGTCCGCGGGCTGGAGCAGGCCCTGGGCGTCCCGCTCTTCACGCGCGACGTGCGCGCGGTGCGCCTGACCGAGGCGGGCCGGCGCCTCGCCCTGCGCCTGACGGCGGCGTTCGGCGAGATCGAGGCGGCGCTGGAGGAGGTCGAGACCGAGGCGCACGCGCTGCGCATCGCGACCACGCCGGCCTTCGCCGCGCTGTGGCTCGCGCCCCGGCTGCAGGGTTTCCAGGACGCCCATCCGGAGATCCGGATCCAGGTCGACGCGGGGGTCGAGCCGGTGGATCTGCATCGCGACCGCCGGATCGATCTCGCGATCCGCTACGGCGCGGAGGAGGGCGCGGGCCTGCACGCCGCCCCGCTGCGCCGCGAGGGCTTCGGGCTCTACGGCGCGCCGGAGCTGGTCGCGCGGACGGGCGACCTGGGCGCGGCGACGGTGCTGGCCACCGCCTGGCGGCGGACCGGCCGCGCGCCGGTCGCGCCGGAGGACTGGCTGGAGGCGTTCGCGCCGGGCGCCGCGCCGCAGATCCGGTGGTTCGACCAGGAGCATCACGCCGTGCACTGCGCCATCGCGGGGCAGGGGCTGGCGTTCCTGAGCGACGTCCTCGCCTCCGACCTGGCCGGGCGCGGGCTGCTGGCCCCCTGGCGCGAGGGCGCGGCGGTCCCGGGTCTTCGTTACACGCTGCTGACCTTGCCCGAGCGGCGGCGCAGCCGGGCCATCGCCCTGTTCACCCGTTGGATCGAGCGCTGCTTCTCCGAGTGACGGCGCCGCTCGGACGGCGGATCACGCCGCGGCGGGCAGCCCGGCCGAAGCCCGTAGCGGCGTCGCTGCACGCAGCGCGGCGACCGGCATGGGCGGAAGCCGTTCAGGGCGAAGGGGGCGGCCTGGTGGGGTTGCGCGCATGGGAACGGCGCTTCGGTGCAGGGGGCAGCGTTGAATTCTGCCAACCGCGCGCGGTCTGCGCGCATTGCTCCGGCTGCCAGGCAGGAGGCGATGAGCTGGGTCAGGCAAGCGGGAATTCGCCTGACCGGCCGAGGGGAAACAATTTTCCAGGCAGGCGGGGTGGCGACTCCGATAGGCTTTCGGGAGGTTGCGGTAAGCCATTGGCCGCGAAGGCGCTCGGGTGGGGAGCGCGGG